>JAHILE010000001.1 GCA_018897155.1 Nanoarchaeota archaeon
ATTCAGGCGCAGTAATGCCTGTAAATGACCTGAAAGAATTCGTTTTTTTATACAGTTTTTCATAGGTTATCATGTTATCTCCCCTGAGATAACATGGTTTTTGGAGTTTATGTGGTTAATTGCGCAAGAGGTTTAATATATTAAAAAACTTTCTTCTGATTATGAACGGGAAAAAAATAGTATAGTTGATTATGCATCTTATAAGTATGCAAAAAGGAAATTTGTTGCTGCAAACGTCGGATCCGGAAAATTGATTAATGAGGTTGTAGAAAGTTTTTTGAACTCTAACTCAGGTGCAGAAGAAATTGAACTAGCCGGTTATAGGTATCTCAAGAATTCGGAATTGACATGTACTGAGATGACTCCTAAAATGAGAGAAAGTGTACGCAAAAAATTGACTATCGAACTTCGCAGTAGTCTTCGTTCTAAGGAAAGGTTGGATGGGGAACTATTCAATAACTTTAATGAATTTACAAAAGAATATCATAACGAAGATATTGAAAAACTCAAGAAATTGAAAAAATCATCTCAAGAATACAGAGATGAGATGGATTCAAAATTAAATTATGTTGATACTCATTATGGAGCTAAATCTAACGCATATTTTGTTGAAGCGTTACAAAAATATACGGAACATCAGAACGTAAATAAGTCTTCTGATGTAGATTCTTCATTACAAAAAAACTTCAGTCCATTAACTGAATCTTTTGCATATTACCTGAATATACAACGCGGCGACCGACTTAAAGAAGAAGCAAAAGAAACGCTGCTCGAAAACGGAATATACGCTAAAAACAACAAAGAACGTCTGAAGTACGAAATTGCTCTTAGAACCGTTTTCAAGATGCATGATGAAGTCAAGAAATACGGAAATTTAAGCGACGAAGATGCCTTAAATACACTTTCAACTAAATGATAGCTCTTTTTCTATGTATGCGCCGATAGCATTCATGCCTTCTCTTACAGTTTGAAAATCGCTGTTGTTCAAAACAAATCGTTGTATCAATCCAAAATCCCGTTCAATAGGATTCAGCCATGAAGATCTTTTCGGCAGCGGAAGGATTTTTATCCTCGGATTCAGGTCAAGAAATATCTGTGTGTCTTTTGAAGTATGTGCGCTCCAGCCATCCCAAATAAGACATATGTCTTTATCCGGATATATTTCAAGAAGCTTTTGCATAAATTGAATAACAATAAACGAATTTTTCCAATCATAAAATGAATAATGAACTGCTCTTGTATGGATGTTCCTTGCGGCAAATAAATCGCATATCCCTTTCACTTTTTGGCCGTAAGGGATGTGATAATATCCTTTGAAAGTGTATTTTTGTCCGCCATATTCTTTTATGGCTGTTTTTCCTTTTTCGTCAAATGAAATAACAACGCTATTTGCGGGCGGATTTGCTATTGCCTGTTCTATAATCTGCTTTTTTTAAAAAAGTTCTTATCAGGGCTGTATTGCCAACGCTTGCTTTTTTCAAGCTTTGCTCCGGATTTATTCAGTATCTGTCGGACGCTTTCAATGCTTATTGATTTTACAACATTTTTTTCAACAAGATGTTTTTTGAATCTTGGAAGAGTCCATGCAGTAAAAACATAGCCGAATTCTTTCGGCTCTTTTGAGAAATTCAAAAGAATATTTTTCTTTATTTCCTCAGTAAATTTAGGCTCTGCTCCTTTTGCTTTTTTTCTTTCTAGGGAGTTCAATCCGTTTTTATTAAATGCTTTTATAGCGTCCCTTACTTTTCTTTCTTCACATCCGACTCTTTCTGCGATTGGTTTTGAAAATAATTTTTCTGCTGAAAGCAGAATAATTCTTGCCCGATCTTTTGTAAACGAACTTGTTGATTTTGAAGCGTTTTTCAACGCTTCAAATTCTTCTTTCGTTGGTTTTCTTGCATAAATCGATGCATTTGATTTATGGCGTTTTCCGAATTTGTAAACCGGTTCAATCGGCCCTAAATACCGGATTACTTTTTGTTTTACCGAACCGTCAATTCTTTTTCCAGTTACGAAGTATTTGTATTTTCTTCCATTTACGATTTTTATTCGCACATAAGACATCCAAACACCTACTATAATTTAGGCACAACATAAATATATACTTTTCGGTGTGAATTGAACAAATATATTGAGATAGATTAAAGTTACTCAAATCAATTATAAAGTGTACTTAAAAATAATTCTTCCGATGTCGAAATACGTCCGGTCAGTTGATGAGCTGGAAAAGTTTGCGGGTGATGAAAGGAACATTAAGGAGCTCGTACACTATTCAAAGATTGCTTCAAATATGGGTGGTGACAAAACAGATTCTTTTGGCGAATATCGCGGTCTTCAAGCACTAAAACACTATAAGAATACTGGCAAAATCCATTAATTGCTTTTTCTTTCTCTAATCAGCTTCATCAGCGCGAGCAGCCCCTTTAAAATCTCCTTTGGAGATGGCGGGTTTCCCGGGATTCTGGCATCAACCGGAATTACCTTATCCGCGCACCATAATTCATAGATTCATTAAATCTATTTCGCTTTTAGTGCCTTCATATGTTTTAATTAACACCGCATCCCGGAAATGCGACATATCCTCAAATCCCGGATCTGTGTTTATATCAACGGCTCCAAAAACCACGCCGTTTTTTACAGTGGTTGTTAAATGATGCATTGAAAGATCATATAATTTGTCTGTTATGGCTTTTATTTCCAGTTCGGGATTTTTCAGCGAGAGTATGGCGTCCTTATAATTGGATAGTGTGTCTTCCATACTTTTGAATTCCCAATGATGATCGGGATTGAACTTACCTCCATGCCATTTACTCAAAAGGCCCAGAAGTGCGCCGCAACCTAAAGAAATATTTTCTATTGTGGGCCGCTCTACTTTTCCGAGAACGCCATTTTTGTTCATAGTCGTATGAACGTTTAGTATGAAACATGGATAGTATGGCTCTTCAAAATGATGTTTATACGGCGCAAGTGATTTAATATTAAAATATGTTGCGTTCCCGCCATAAACCGCAAGATCAAATACTGCTGCAAAAGGGGCATTGTTGACATAGTTTCTCATTTTTCTTTCCACTTCATCCCTGCAGGTAATTGAGCCAACAAACGCATTTTCGGGCTCCAAGCCATTATCTTTCAGCAGGTCCAGTATTTTTGGAACAAAATCTTTTGAAGGAATTGCTCCCGGATAATGTTCGTTGATTTTATTATAAACATCCTTTTCTGCAAGAATCTTTCGATATTCTATTGTTGCAGCATCCAAATCATTCATCATATCACCATTGATTATTGTATGACGTTAGCTACTGTAGTTACGAGCTAAGTGTTACACAACCTCTTTCATTGAATGTTTTAAGCTTTTAAATGTTTCGCATTTAATAGTGAATGTGATTTTATGGAGCTTGCGGACGTATTTCTTGGAAACCTGAATCATGTTAAAACTGCCGGAAACGGCGCATATGTGCCGCATATGGCTGGCCAGCATCCGTCATTATGCATTTTGCATTGTTCGGATTCGCGCGAGAATTTCAATCTTATTGCAGATGTGAAGCCTTCTATGGGCGAGATATTCAAAGTGGAAAATGCCGGAAATGTGCTTGACGGCTCTGTTTCGGCTTTAGGCGGTGTGGCTTATTCTGTTGTGCATCTTGGCATAAAAAACGTGCTTGTATTCGGGCACACCGGATGCGGCGCAATAAAGGCGGCATTTGGGAATTATGCTGTTGATGCATGGCCCATAGCAGACCATATACGTTTGCTTGAGCCTGTTGCAAGGCTTTCACAGATAATCATTTCCAGGATAGAAGGCAGGAATGTTTCGCGGGAAGAAATCTGCAAAAATGATTTGTTTCTTACAAAGGCTGCCGAATTGAATGTGGCTTACCAGGTGAATTATCTGAACCAGGTATTCGCAGGCATCGGGATATCCCACATCAAAGTATATGGTGCGATGCACGATCTTCACGGCCATTACGGAGGGGATAACGGTAAATTGTATCTTGTAGAATCTCCGAAAGAAGATGGTTTGGATGCATATTTAAGCGCATATAAAAAGAATCTTGCAGTTCTTGACAAACCATTTGGAGATATTTTTTCTGATTTGGGAATTTCGTACAACATACCGCTAAAATCATATGCGGTTACCCCTGTGCATGAAGAACATATCGAACAGCAGGCCAAATAGTTTGAATGCGGTTCATTATCTTGGATGCCATTGCAGGCCGTAGATTATTGCGCACATTCATCTGATTTTATTATGCGCACAACCTGCCGGTAAGGCTCGTTTGAGACTTCTTCTTCGGCAAGTTTCATGGATTCAAGCTCATATATCACTATTAGAATCATAAGAACTGCGGCAATCATTGACGATACAATAAAAATTGAAAGCAAATAATTGGGCAATGAAGTCAATATCAAACCTGTAATCAAAATGCCTGAAAGGAATATGTTGAGAATCCATTGTACTTTCGAAATCTTTGTCTGCGAAAGCACAAGCTGCGAGTTTCTTGCAGCCGAAGCATCCCGCAATTCATCACCGATGTCGTCAAACAGTTCGACGTCTTTCTGGGTTTTTAATTTTATGTTCGCGAACAATTCCAGAATCTGCCTGAAAGTCCTGTGCGTTTTTTCGCTTTTCCAGTAGTCGCGCCACTCGATTTCCGGAACCTGTAGGCAGTATTCTATTATTTTGTCTTTCATCCTGGTTGCCGATACTTTATCCGAAAGCTTTTTTGCAAAGATGTTCGCAGTTATCAGCGAATTGGTTTCCTCTGCTATCGCATCCCTTATCTTGCTGAAGCGCTCCCAGGCATTATTTATCGTAAATGCGGAAATGAGGCCGTAAATCAGCCCGATTACAGTAAGAAACAGGCTCATTTCATCCAAAGAAAATACGTTTATTGTGTTTAAAGAAAGCAGGAACGCAGATAATACCGCAAAAACCATGTACGTGTAGGTTCTCATATTTGTCGAATAATATTAGGGATTCTTTCATATATATATGTTTAAGACGACTTGCGAATACCTATTTAAAAATTGAAGTTCTATTATGCGCATGACTTCAAAACAACCTCTTGCGCGCATCGACATGCAGGACCAGATATCTGCGAACCGCAGGAATTCGATTCTATTAATGCTGATTGTACCGGCAATAATGGTGCTTCTGATATATTCAATCGGAATGGTGTATAATCCAAGTGCGATTTTCACATTCCTCATCATAGGCACGATTTTCTCAATGGTTTTCACAATAGGCTCATATTACTATAGCGATAAAATCGTTCTTGCGACAACAGGCGCAAGGCCGGCAACAAAGCAGGAGAACGCGTTTTTAGTTAATACTGTCGAAGGACTTGCGCTTGCGGCAGGAATGCCTGCGCCAAGAATCTATGTTCTTGACAGCCCGGATATCAACGCTTTTGCAACAGGCAGGGATCCTGCGCACGGAATAATTGTTGTCACAACAGGAATCATGCAGCGCCTGAACCGCCAGGAGCTTGAAGGGGTGGTTGCGCACGAAATGTCGCATATAGCGAATTTTGACATAAGATTCGCAACGCTTATCGCAGTTCTTGTCGGAATGGTCAGCATCATCAGCCAGATGTTTCTGAGAAGCCTGTGGTTCAACTCAGGCGGCAATGACAGAGGGCGCGGAAATGCTATTTTTGTTGTTATAGGCATTGTTCTAGCAATACTTGCGCCGATTGTAACTCACTTGATACAATTGGCTGTTTCGCGCCAGAGAGAATATCTGGCAGACGCAAACGGAGCGTTTTTGACGCGATATCCTGAAGGATTGGCGTCTGCGCTTGAGAAAATTTCAAAGTCAGCGACAACAATCAAGCCATCGGGAGCCGTGTCTCATCTTTTCTTTGCAAACCCGGTAAAGCGCCTGAACGCAGAAAGCATGTTCTCGACGCATCCGCCGATAGATGAGCGAATCAAAAGATTAAGGGCGATGTAATTCGATTTGTGCTCCAAAATCTCATATACGGCAGATATTGCGCATCCGTTAGTGTTATCACTAATGAGAAACGTATTTAAAGTTATGTTGTCCAGTATTGGTTGTTATGCAAACAGAAACTAACAATTCGCTTACAGGGCATGATTGCGGAAGAAAATACAGAATAGTGGATACAAAATACTTCCCCCGGAATGATCTCCTGATAACAAACGTGTTTAGCAGAATAAAAAAATATTCTGACGGGGAACTTGTCAATGAGATTCTTCTCGGGCATAAATATGTGAATAAAGACGCGAGTCTGGTATTCAACTACTCAGTCATACGGATCGGCATGACCGAACTCGGTGTTGCGCCCAATTATGCAAAGATTCTTAATTCCGGCGGGGATTTCAAGGAATTTCAGATGGAAAACATCTTAAGTACACATATTCTTAATGGAGAAGAAAAAAAGCTCGCATTTGATCCATATAGCGATTTTTGCAAATCCTGTGAAAAGAACCTGAAGAGTTCAAGGTCTCGTCTTGATTCAGATGCAATCTGCTGGTTCATTGCTTACGGCAAAAAACACCTGCAGGATTTTGTAACTGACCCGAAAAATAAGACTGCCGAAGATGAACCCGCAGGAGATCTTGCATGGTATTCCAAAATGAATGAGAAAGAAATCGATGACATCTTCTGGTTTCTTGAAAAAAAGCTTGGCGTTGATACACTTTATAAATCATGGACTGACGGTATGAAAATTGAGAACCCGAACGGGGTTTGAAATATTCTTGAAAACATGGGCCTTGTTGATATGTGGATGAGCGAAATCGAGGTAATTCGGCGGTTGGCAGTTTTCGGACGTTGTTCAAAAGATTTAAATACTTTTAACGACTAAGTTGTAACATGAGCTACAAAGTCGACCTTTTGTATAAAGATTTGACAGGCAAAGACCTCAATGGAGGTGGTAACTCCGTACCTTTAGACACCAAAATGGGTGATCTATTCAGGGGTGATATATTCCTTTCAGATGATGCGAATGGATTAGTGGGATATTCACCAGAATTTCGGGAAGTAACTGTTAAGTGCGTTGAGAAGCACAATAACGGTAGTATCAAATATACTTTATCTGCGGGTCGCAATTTCTGCGGTATTGACAATCTAGAAATAATAGATGATGCTGTGAAACTCGATATTCTGACAAAAAATAATATGATCGGTGAAGAGAAGGAAAAACTTAGAAATGCATGGAAAAACTTTCTCGAAAAATATATAATCGAATGATACGGCTATTAATGCCTATTCGGCGGCACTACAAGCGCTTTGCATATCGGGCATTCTGGAAAGACGCGCTTTATTGGCTTGCAGAATGGCGCGTTTCTTATAAGAAGCGTAAACTTAGATATCATCATTTGATGCCGCTTGATTTCAGTTTATCATTTATCAGAAAGTTCTTGTTTCTTTTTTTCAGTTAGATGAAGATAATTTTCGCCAGAAACAATTGGTTTGCTTATCTTTTTTTCGAGTTCGCGCCTTGCCGACATGAGCGAAAAGGCGCTGCATGATTCATATTCGTGATTTTGCGGAGTTTGGCATGTATATTGATGAGTTAGACAATTATGGATACATTTCATCGATATCAAAGATGTTTTTAAACTTTAAACGGCAATATAATAACATGGCTAAAGAATATACGGTAATAATCGAGCAGGGAGAAGACGGCTACTTAATTGCTTCAGTAGTGGAGCTTCCCGGCTGCCATACTCAGGCAAAGACTATGGAAGAATTATTAAGCCGCATAAAAGAAGCGATTTCTTTATATCTGGAAGTTGAAAAGGATATCGAACCCACCAGATTCGTAGGTATTCAAAAGGTAGAGGTTATTGCATAACTCATATTATATTCTACAATATATATATATATATATTATGAAGATACGGGCGTATATTTAAACCATTAAGTACATATTATAGTACAAATGTACCATATGTGATTTTATGGATGGATTGAAGCCGATAAAGCCTGAAAAGCTAATCAAGATTATCGGAAGCCTCGGCTTTCTTATTTTACGGCAAAGCGGCAGTCACGTCATTATGAAACATCCCGATGGAAGAACAACCGTTGTGCCTTTTCATAAAGGCGAATTAATTGACCGCGGGCTTCTCCGAAAAATAATTCGCGATGAACTGAAAATCTCAAGGGACGAATTTTTGGAGTTGGTGTAATATGGGGTGTGGCAATTTGCCACCATCCTTTAGCGAGAAAGCGCATACGCGTGCGGCTCGCGCTTCGGACGTTTGCGGGGGCGAGATGGGGTGTGTATGAATGATTTGCGCAGCAATCATAGTCCTAAAAACCATTTCCAAATCGGTGTGTATTTTATTTTTTTGCCGCCGGATTTTTCCTCACCTTCATAATTCCAAGTTATGATCAGAAGATTGTTGCATTTTAAATCATCGGATGCTTTCAAAAGACCTTTTATTTCACGCTCTTTTGTATCTGGGTTCCCAACATCATAGCATACCTGTATCAGCTGACGAATCTTTGAACCTTCCTTTATTACAAAATCCGTTTCTTTTCCGAAATAATCTTTATAGTAGTATATCTCAGTATTCATCCCTTCCAAAGATTGCCTTCTTAATAATTCTACTGCAACGGCGTTTTCCATAATGCGGCCGAAATTCGATGCAGATTGGAACGCAATAGCGTTTATCATTCCCGTATCTATCGCATATATTTTTTTCGGAGAGGTTATCCGTTCTTTCTGCTTGAATGAAAACCGGTCAAGGGAAAAAATAAGATACGTTTCCTCTATATAGCTTACGTAATTTTGGACGGTGTGGACGCTTCTGAAATTCAGCATATTTTTAAGATTCGTAAAAGACGCCTCTTGGGCAAATCCGGACATAAGGTATTTTGCAAGGTTGTACAAAGCGTCCGAATACTTTATGCGATATCGCTTTACGATGTCCTTGAATATGATGCTGTCAAAAAGGCTCTGAAGATATGCATAATCATATCCTTTAACGACTACTTCCGGAAATCCCCCTGTTTCAAGGTATTTTTTTAATCTGTTCATTATATCTCCGGTTTCTTCCTGAGTATATTCTTTTTTGAATTCAAAGCCAGATGCCTCTAAAGATTCTTTGAACGAAAACGGGAACATTTCAAATGACAAATGTCTTCCTGTAAGGTGAGTTGCAAGCTCGGCGCTGAGAAGCTTTGCGTTTGAGCCAGTAATCATGAGGTTGTATCCCCTTCTTTTCAGGCTGTTTGCCCAAAGCTCCCATTTGGGCAGGTTTTGTATTTCATCCAGAAGAAGGTACGTTACATCGCCGTAAAATTCCTTTATGTATTTCAGGATTTCATCATAGTTCTTTGCTTCTGCCAGCTCTTTTTCATCGAAATTCACATACGCAAATTCTTTATCGTGAAGCGCCATAAAGCAGAATACTGATTTGCCGCATCGCCTTATGCCAGCAACTACTTTTATCATATCGCTCGGCATGTATTTTTCAATATTTTTTGAAACCTCGCGCCCGACGAAAGCCGTTTTTAATATCCGTTCTTTTTCCTGCTTCTGACGCAATATGACTTCTCTCATACAGCATTATTTAACTGCACAAATATATATAGTTTTGTGCAGTATGATGTATGAACTGCACAGCACATATGGCAGCGAGGTATTCGCGTATGGCTGTATGATGGCTATATTTGCCGATATGAGCGAGAAAGCGCATGCACATGCGCATACTCGCGCAATCGCGCTTCGGACGTTTGCGGGGGCGCGAGAAGTTATAGACTTAAACCCTTTAAAGACTCTGCAATTTTATTCTCAAGATCCAATATCTTCTTCTTTATAACTTCCGGCTTTTCATATTCGATTTCTTCATACTCTATTTCTTTATACTTCGATATGCTCAAGTCGTAATCCTTCTCTTTAATTTCTTTTATTGGAACAAAGAAACATTTTCCTTTCCTGTCTGATTGGTCTTCTTTGTGTCTTTTTTTGAATCGTTCAATAATATCCGGAATATCATTTTTGTCAGTCATGGTTCTTTTGTCATCCAAACTGAAGCCATCGCTTTGCATATCATAGAACCACACTTCTTTTGTTGGCTCGCCTTTTGTGAAAAACATCACAGCAGTTGATACCCCGGCATATGGCTTAAATACGCCAGACGGCATAGATATTATCGCATCAAGACGGCACTTTTCAAGCAAAAGTTCTCTAATCATCTTATGTGCTTTTGAATTTCCGAATAATACGCCATCTGGAACGATTACTGCACATTTTCCGCTGTTTGTCAGTAGGTTGTACATAAGTTCCAAAAACAATAACTCTGTTTTGGTTGTATGAGTCCTGAAATTTTCCCCGATTTCAGATTCATCAAGACTTCCCTTAAACGGCGGATTTGCCAATATTACATCATAGCAATTTGATTCGTCATATCTTTTTGATAAGGTATTTTTCTGCTCAATGTTGGGATTGTTAATCCCGTGCATCATTAAGTTCATTAAAGATATTCTCACCATCGTCTGGTCAAAATCATACCCGTATAGCGTTTCTTCTCTTAGCATCCTCCACTGGTGTTCGTTTAATTTGTCCCCCGCCAAGTTTCCTGCTTTAACTAATTCTTTTGAGGTGTTGTCCATTAAGATGTATTCATAAGCAGTAAGCAAAAATCCGGCAGTTCCGCAGGCAGGATCGCATATTCGATCCCCGTATTTTGGCTCAAGAATCTCAGCCATCATTTTAATA
The DNA here is from genome assembly GCA_018897155.1 of Nanoarchaeota archaeon. NCBI lineage: Archaea > Nanobdellati > Nanobdellota > Nanobdellota archaeon. Next base: position 10,698 of record JAHILE010000001.1, read on the forward strand.
ATGTGCCTTGGAGTCCTAAACTGCCCGTTTTTTCCGGCAGTTTGCAATTGCCCTAAAAGGTATTCATACATATCGCCTTTAGTGTCCCTATTCTGCTCTTTTATGTGCATGTCGTTGATTATTTTTACCGCTTCAACAAGCAAAGATGCGGTAGGAATAGAAAAGCTTGCATCCTTCATATATTTTGAATATATGGAATTTTCTCCGCCGTTAATCTTTCTTAAGAAAGGAAATACTTTATCCCTTACGTGCTCAAGCATTTGTTCTGCAGGATACTCCGCCCACACAGACCATTTATAGTCTTCATGGCCTTTGAATATTGAATCAAACGGCTTTTCTAAAAGATTGGCATTTTGCTTTCTTGAAACCTCCTCGTCTTCCAGCCGTTTCATAAAGATAAGGTAAGACATCTGCTCTATCGCCTGAAGCGGATTTGATATTCCCCCGCTCCAGAATTTATTCCACAGCAAGTTTATTTTTGATTTTAGTTCTGAGTCTAGCATGATAATTACCTCTTTTTAATCTTTTTTTCATCTATTTCAAAAGCATTATTTGATGACAACTCCAAAAGATTGTCTTTTGCATTTTTTGATGTCACTATGCTTTCGCCCAATTGTTTTTCTATATCTTTTCTTGTATTTCCTGCAACCTTGCCACCCAATATCGCCACATTCCTGCTGTGATTGAATGTTTTAGGATCTTCTTTTTTTGAAAATTCTGTTGTTGTGGCTTCTGCAAGCATGTTCAAAACAAGTTCAAGATTAGACATGTTATCCCGCAGATTTTCTTTCTTTAAGTTTTTTAGGTTTTTGTATTCTGCGATTGTTTTTCCAGACCATGCTTTTGTAATTTCGTTTGTAAGTATGGCAAAGTCCGATTCTTTTTCTATTCCAACCCTATTCCATTCATCAGTCAGGTCCTTTCTCACTTCGATTGTTTTTAATCTCTGATTAATCCATTCCTTTGAATACCCTTTATGCAAGTATGTTTTCATGACCCTGTCAAGTCCCAGTTCAGGGTCATAAGTTTCATTTATTCGTTCATTGCCGACTTTTGCAAGCCAGATTTTGAACGGCTCTGCCTTTTTTGAAGGTATTGACTGGATTAGCCTTAGAATCTGCTCGGTGTTGCCTACATCTGTAAGATATTGCTTTCCATCCGAGGATTGCATTTTCAGTTGGCTACAATTTGTAGCCAACTGGCTTCCCTCTGCTTTTAGCCGTGTCTTAAGAACGCTCCAATATTTTCTTGGGTTCTGGCTTTCTGTAAGAATGGCAATCACATCAATTATCGAAAAATACCATTCGTTTTCAAACCACATGGTTCTGACATTATTGTTTTCAAAAAGCTTTATTGAATGTTCTTCAGCCATAATTTCACCTCAATTACTATCTTTCGCACCAAATTCTTCTTTTTCCTCGTCATCTAAAATGCGTTTGTATTTCTCGCAAAGCTGATTGTATTGGCTTTGGTCTTTTTTTAATTCTGCAAATTCCAAAAGAAAATAAACAATATCATAAAGCGCATAATCATCTTCTTTGATATTTTCCGCTTCTTTTTCAGCCAATTCTTTGAATCTGCTTAATTTTTCTTCACCCAAATTAGACATTATCGTTTTATGTGCAGATTCAAAACCATATTCGTCTTTTGCTTTTAGAAACTCCATATATTCCTTAAAAATATCTTCAACTGAAAAGGCATTTATGAGGCATAAAAAATAGTTTGCGACAATCTTTTCAAAGTTAAACTTTCCGACAATGTCCTCATAATCAAAATAATTGTATTCATTCTGCAAAAGAAAGAACATCAGCTTTTTGTAGCATTTTTGGCATTCGGCATAATTTTGTTTTTTGAACTCGTCTTCAATCATCCGAAAATACGCCTTAAGTAGCTTAAGCCCTTCCTGGCCGCATTTATAATCATAATGATACGCGCCGTTTTTCGCATTGATTATGAATTTATCAATATCTTTTTCCAAGCTTTCCTCGCTTAGAGTATACTGTTTTATTACTTTCACTTTCATACAGCCAACTCCCCCTTGAAAGCTTTCTGCATAAGCGCGTTGAAAAGATCGTCAATTCGCCCTTTTGACTGCTTTTGATGCTCTTTTATTTGCTCAACCCGCTCAACAATTGCGGCGAATTTTTGCTGAAGTTCGATAGGTGGAAATAAAATCTCAATATTTTCAATTTGTTTTGAACTAACATTTGGTTGCAGAGAAGTAGAACAAAACTTATCAACTTCTTTTAAAAAAAACTCAGTAAGACAGAAATGCTTTAGATAAGTGGGATTCAATTCTTTGGAGTTGATTACAAAACGTCCAACTCTTTGATTTAATAAAGCCGGTAAGTCATTTTCAATTATCGCTATAATTTTAACTGTACTTAGCGATTTAATGATCGGACGAGTCATTGCCATAACAATATCGCCGGGTTTTAAAAGAAACTCAGGATATTTCACATTATATCCCTCAGGGACATATGTTATATCATCCCAGTTTACAAAACCATAATGAACATTCGTTATTTTAACTAATTTAATTCCAGCGTCTCGATAATCTTTACTTTTAAATGCAAAACCGCCTTGAAACTTTGCACCTCGCGATATTTTTTCTTTTGTAAATTTCTTATTATTTGTGATGGGGTCCCCAAACATCTCCATAAAAACGCTTTTCAAGAAATCCTTTGTCAGTTCATCGGCTTCTTTGCGCCATTCCTTTGCTTTCTCTGCTTTCTCCAAGATGGAGACGATTTTTTGCTGGGTGGGAAGTGGTGGGAGAGGGATTTTAATATGTTGATAGTTAGATAAATAATACCTTTTATGTGTGGTGGAATCAACATTTATTGTTTGCATCAGCCAGAAAACAAACTTTAAATCAATATCTTTAGTTTTGGGAGTTAACAATTTC
>JAHILE010000002.1 GCA_018897155.1 Nanoarchaeota archaeon
ACAAACGTTATCGGGTTGAAAAGCTTGCCGCAAGAGCGGCATGATTTGAGGACTCCAAACCTCAAAATCATCTCGCCAATCGCTCGAAGCTTTTGAGAACGTTCAGTTCTCAAAATCCCAGCCGCAGCAGAGCTGCGGGGTTTGCAACCGAAGGTTGTAAAGCTTTTCGACCGTAGTCGAAATGATATTGCGCAAATTTTTTCGCTTGCGCGAACCGGCAATTTCTATCTTTTCTATGCGAAGCATAGACAGCTTGATACGAAGTATCATGATTTTCAGTTTGGAACGCAGCAAGCTGCGAGGTATTAAACCCAAACTGAAAAATAAACGCAATAATTACTCCATCCACCTTTTTAGTACCCTTTGAAACGTTTTACTTATCCATATTGTATTTTTTCAGACAGCTTTTTTTCAAGTTCTTTCCATTTTCTTTTTTCTTGTATTTTTTTGTAGGCGGCAATTGCGATCACTAGCAAAACCACCAATATTATTAGAATATAATATTTCTCTTTACTGGTTTCTGTGCTTTTGCAGTCCTTATCTTCGTAGGTTGTGCAATCAGGGTCGCATTTATTGTCTTTGACTTTGTCGCAATAACCGTCTTCCAAACCCGAAGGGCAATCTTGCGGACAGGTTTTTATGTTTTCATTATTTTCGCATATGCCGTTGCCGTTGCAATCTGAAACAGACATTATGTTTGCCGGAGCATCAAGAACACTAAATTCATTAGTGATGCTTAGATTTTCATATTCTTTTTTCGAGATGAGGTATGAAACCGAGTGCATTCCTTGTTCGTCGGCTTTGAATGATGCGAGATTGTTGGCAAAAGCCACCCTTTCAACAGTTCCTTTGGGTGTCTTAATTGTGGCGTCGATGGCAATATCTTGGACAAGCGTGTCAATTTTCAGGTAAATTGTTTCGCCAGCGATAAATACTACTTTTCTTTCAGAGCATTTTTCATCCGCGCAAATATTGGCATCTGCCCGAATGGTTTTCTTTGTGCCCATAACTTTGAATTCTTTATAGTTTTGAGTTATGATGTTTTCTTTTTCATCCCTTAATTCAACATCCACTCGATATAATCCGTCCGGCATAGTATCGCCTATAATCATTGCAAATGAAAATGCATTGCTTTTTGCGCCGGGAGCCAAGTCAAATACTTCCCTAAAAGGTGCGGGGGGCAAGTCTGGATTAAATGATGCAAAAGTTACAATTAAATCTCCTTTAAGTTGTTGATTTGTCGGGTTGAAAAGCACTATCATTGCCCTTACTTCATCATCCGGTTTGAATTCCTGTTGATTCAAGGCGATATCAATCATCTGGGCGTTGGCATATGCTGGCAGGGCTAATAGTATCAATAAACACAATATCATTAATCTTTTTTTGAACATATTATCACCATGTTACTTCTTTTAGCTTGAGCTGAATAGTTGGATCGCCCAACAGATAATAAAAACCGTGAGATGACTCTTCTGTAAATAGTTCGCCAGTAGTTATTGTGTCATGTTCCGTTCCAGTTAATCTTTTTAGATGCTTGCTATTAGATCCGCAGTCGAGATAAGCAACGCCGGAAGACCCCCAATATCCGACAGCGCCTTTTCTTATCATACTGGGCCCAAATGTTGCAGAACTCCCCTGCCAGTAGTTGTTTGTCAGGCAAGCCTGAGCGTCAGCAAATGGCAAATCAAGCCACGGAATTTCGAAGAAAGAAAGAGTGTTGGCCCACGAGCCCGGACCGCCGTGATCTGCATAAGTGATATATCGTTTATTGGTATAGTTGGAAACAAGCGGGCTTGTATCTATAGTACAGTTCGGATATCCTGCATTTTCGACGAAACATATTGAGTTGTAGCCGGATGCAGACGTTTTATCGTTTATATATTGTACATCAGATTCATCACAGCTGAAACTATGCCCGACAGAGATTATATTGTAATTTGTTCCGTATAAGTCTTGAATTATCTGATCAAAAAATAGCGATTTAGCTATGTGGGATGATGCATCTGCAACAGTGATGCCATATATTCTGCCAACATACAGCAGGCTATTAAGATTATTAAGAGATGCGTATTTCCAATCTACCGGCCATCTGAATTGCCAAATACCACTACATCTGTTGTAAAGCGAATCAGGAATTGCATTTGGAGCAGCAACAACTGTGAGATAAGTTGGCATGAGATTGAGCGAGTTAATGAAATTGGCAGAATCGGCATCTGCAGTATTAAAATTATTTGTCAGTGCCGCACTGGCGATGCATCCTGCGTTTGTGCCGGAATCAGGCACTTCGGTATACATTATTGCTTCTTCTTTAGCAGCGGCTAAAAACGGAGCGGCTAATGACATTTTGCTAAAAATTGTGTTGATAAAAGAACTTTTCTGCGGGAAAAACGAATAGCTCATTTTTATGCTAAGGTCTTTTGGATTCAAGAAAATCAATTTATCACTGCCGGTTTCTGTCAAATACCATTTTTGTAAATCTTCAAGAGTGTATTTGACATTGCAGCCTGAATTGGCGTCTATATAGCTTTGAGTTGTTGCATCGAGATTTTCGACAACGTATATTGTCTTTCCGTTAATCAAGGATTTATACGTTGGGAGATTTGCTGAATTGACAAAAATAATCGGGCTGTTCTTATTTGATGCAAAAACTGCCGCCATGAGGCCCGCCTTGTAATTATTGTAATCGACTACAACCAGTGAATTGAATGATGACCAGTATGAAAAGTAGTCCGATGATTTTATATTGACTATTGATGCCGCTTTCAGCCCGGCGCCAACAGGCTTTGCCGCAACAAGCAAATTATTGAGATTCGCAGGAATTGTGCCTATTGTGGTTGCATGATTCGGTCCGTATAATTGCATAAAATGGATTGTGGAATCTGCATCGAATGCTGTCGCAGTTTCATGATGGTATATCAGGGCAGGGTATTTACGTATCGTGGCGCCTTCCTTCCATATCGCAAGCGGAACAAGGCTCAATGCGTCTTGCCAGTTGCTGTCAGAAATCATGAACGTTTCTTTGCTTGCGTATTTTGCATTGTTCTTGAAATTATTCACTGCGCATTCTGCGTTGACATTGATAGTTACAGTCGCGCTGGTTGTGGCACTTGCGCTGTCAGTAATTTTTAAAGTAATCGTGTGGGCATTGATAGAGAGATCATTTGTTGAAAAATAATCTTTACGCAAGCCTGAAGGCGTAATATCACCGTCTTTGTTTGAGGTCCATTTATACGTATATGGCGGGATGCCTCCAGTAACAGAACTATTGAATTTGATAAGACTGTCTATTTTTTTGAATGTTGCGCCATTAATTGGTGATATTATAGTAGCAGCCAACGGTGCCGGGGGCGTTATAATGATGTTAACTTCGTCTTTAGCAATTTGCTTGGCGTTATCATTCACACTCAGGGTGATTTTATGGCTGCCAACGGACAAGTTATTTCTTGCGAAGTCAATGTCGTAAGGGCTTGTAAATATTTCGCCGTCTTTGTCAGATGTCCATGTGAATTTAAATGGCCATACACCTCCGCTGAAGGTTTCATTAAATGATATATAATTCCCGCGCGCTACTGTCGCACCGTTCAGGGGGCTGTCAATAGTGATTGTAAGTGGCGGAGGCGGAGTTATCTGAATGTGGCGCGTTTTGACAATTGTTTTTGGCGTGCCGCTGGAGTCTGTGATTGTCAGAGTAATTGTGTGAAGGCCTTCAGTTAAGTCATCTTTGCTGAATGCATACGCAGTATTGAGGATACCGTCTAAATCAGACACCCATAAATAGGCGTATGGCGGCGTTCCGCCCGTAATCCACGGACTGAACCATAGCATATTTCCATAAGAGGCTGTTGTTCCTTCAGTTGGATTAATCTGTGCGGTCATTTCAACAATATTGATTTTAGTTGCTGATGTTGCAATATTTCCGATATTGTCAGTTACTTTAAGTGTTATTGTGTGAGTCCCAACAGTCCACGAACTGGAGTCAATTGAAGGGCCCTGAACTGTTGAAAAATCCCCTTCAAGATCGGAATTCCAGACAAATGTGTATGGAGGTGTTCCTCCCGCGACATCAGACCATAAGTTTATGATTTCGCCTTTAGCAAATTCATCGATCCACCTATCGATATTTGCAGTTAATGTGCCTGCGGGTTTAACTTCGATAATTATATTGTCTGAAGCTTTTACACCCTTAATGTCGGTGGCAGTAACTGTGATAGTGTGCTTGTTTGTGGTGAGCGTATTCATTCCAAAATGCATATTGGTTGATAAACTGCCGTCTTTATCTGATTTCCATTCAAAGCTGTAAGCGGGAAACGTATAATCCGGTTGCCCTCCTAACGCAAAACTGAGGAACCTAAGCCAATCTCCATTAGCATAGATATCTCCATCATATGGTTGAATAATTGTTGCGGTTAATGGTGATGATGGAGATACGCATACGCCAGAATTGCATGTTTTTGGTGCGGTGCATGTTCCGCAGTTTTTTGATGCTCCGCACACAGTCTGCGTTCCGCAGTTATAGCCTAATGATGCGCATGTGTCTGTGCAACCTGACGGCGCGCATACGCCAGAATTGCATGTTTTTGGTGCGGTGCATGTTCCGCAGTTTTTTGATGCTCCGCACACAGTCTGCGTTCCGCAGTTATAGCCTAATGATGCGCATGTGTCTGTGCACGATAGAGTGCACGCTGAACCAGTCCATGTGTAGCCGGAAGCGCACTTGTAACAGCTCTCACCAGCTCCGCAGCAAATTCCTGACGATGCGACGGAATTGGATGGAGCGCTTGTCTTGCAGCCCGGGCTCGTGGAACATGTTTTTGTGCACGGGCTTTCTGGATCGCTGGTGCTTGAACTGGACAACGCTCCAAATTTATTGCTCATCAAGGAATATGAAAAAAGTAGTACCAGAGAAAGTAACAGAACTGCAATTCCGACGTTCGTAAGCAATTCTGTTTCAATGCCTTTTCGTACACTTGCCATTATAAAGACCAGGTTAGATATTTTCGCATTCTTTTGAATCAGTTATTTCCATTTCTTAATCGCATCCTTCAATTCAACATGCGTCTTGGCGTACTCTTCCAAAGTTATTTCGCGCAAGCTGGCTTCAACCGCCTGGCGCATTGCGCGCGCTCCGGCAACAGTTCCTTTTGGATGCCCATGCACGCCGCCGCCTGCCTGTATTACAACATCAATGCCGAAAATTTTAATGATGTCGGGAATCTGAAGCGGAGAAAGCCCGCCAGATGCAACCGGAAGCGCCTTTTTAAGTTCGTCCATTTTAGAAGTCAAAGCATCGCAATTTGAAAGAACCTCCTCTTTTTCTTCAAACATCTTTCCGACAGCTGCGCCGACATGAAGCTGGTCGATTCCTGCAAGACGCGAGAATTTTGCAAGAACTTTCATCGAAATCCCATGCTTCGGGTTCTTTGTTATTGCAGCATGCCCTGCCCGGTGGCCGTGAAGAATTAATTTGAAATTTTCATTGCGCAGCGTTTGAAGTCCCGACCAGCCCACAGTCAAAACATCAACCATAGCATATTCGCCGCCGGCATCCTGCACGAGCTGCGCGCGCCGAAGCATTTCTTTTGTCTCTGCAGTTACGTTCACAAGATAGCATTTCTTTTCATTGGCCCGGATTTCAGCTTTGTCGCGTGCCTCAAGAGTTTTTGATAATCGTGTCTCAAATTCATTGAATTTCTGCGACGACAGGTTTTCGTCATCTTTTACAACATCGCATCCGCCGACCCACGCATCGTAAGCGACTTTTGCATGATCTTGTGAATTCAGCCCTATTTTCGGCTTCACAATTGTTCCGATAAGAGGCCTTTTTCTGACTGCAAGCGTTTTTCTTATCCCTTCGATTCCATAGGCAGGGCCTTTGAATGAAGAAATGAGCCCATCAGGAAATTCAATGTCAAGAAGTTTCAGGTTTTTTACAATCTTCATGCCGAAAACATTTCCGGCAACGCTTGAAAGAATGTTCGGGATGTTTCCGCCCTCGAAAAGCTCGTCAGGATATGCGATTTTTACAACGCCGCCCTTTATCGAGAAAACCTTTGCAGACAAGCGCTCGACATATTTCTTTGAAGTAGAAATGTCAGTCCAGGTTCCGATTGATGATTCTGCGGCAACGCCTCCGGCAGCTTCTTTCATTGAAACGCCATTAGGTTCAACAAAAAATGTGCAGACGAGATCAGATTCTTTTATTTTGTATTTTGAGTTTACGTAATCCGCATATTTCATAAAAGTCCCATAGTATATTATAGGTTCGTTCTAGTATATATGTGCTTTGGAAAACAT
>JAHILE010000003.1 GCA_018897155.1 Nanoarchaeota archaeon
CTTTGGATGTCATGAAGGCGCAAAGGATTTTCTGAATTTGAGGCGAATAATCCACAATTTCGTTAATCCGCATATGAGCTTGAAAGGAAAAACGCCTGCTGAAGAAGCTGAAATACATTTGAAATTAGGGCGAATGAAGTTGTTGAATTTGATAACTTATGTTGTTGATATGGATGACGATAAGTAGACAATATCACGAAATACATAAATATAAATACCCCCCCACATAATTTATTGCCATGGAAGACGTCAAAGAAAAAGATATCTCGAGCGCAGAACAGATGCCTGCGCAGGACTGGCACGCAATTAATCTTGAAACAGAAAATCGCGTTCTCAAAAAGCGAGTCATCGACCTTGAAACAGAAATGGATAAGTTCTCAAAGCCGCCTCTTATAGTCACATCAATTGTCGACATCATCAGCCCGCGGGAGGTAATAATACGCCTCAACAGCGGTGATTTTGAAGTCGCGGTTTCTCGCGCACTTGAGGGAAAACTCACGATTCTTGATCGCGTCCTGGTCGATCAGAAATCACTCACAGTAATTAGAAAAATCGGCGTCACAAAACACTTTGACGTCTCAAATTATGTCATAATTGAAAAGCCCGAAGTTTCATGGAACGATATTGGCGGCCTGAAAAGCGTAAAAGAAGAGCTTCAGGAAGTAATAGAACTGCCGTTGCTTAAGCCTGAGCTTTTCAAGAAAGTCGGAATCGACCCTCCAAAAGGCGTGCTTCTTTATGGGCCTCCAGGAACCGGAAAAACCCTTCTTGCAAAGGCTGCGGCTGCAACAACAAACGCCACATTCATCGAAATCGTAGGCTCGGAGCTTGTGCAGAAATTCATAGGCGAGGGAAGCAAATTCGTGAAATCCATATTCGATTTGGCGCGAGAGAAAGCCCCGGCAATCATATTTATCGATGAGCTCGACGCAATAGCTGCAACAAGAATCGATGTCGGAACAAGCGGCGAGCGAGAAGTCCAGCGCACATTCATGCAATTGCTCTCAGAAATCGACGGCTTTAAACCGCTCGGTAATGTAAAAGTAATCGGCGCGACAAACCGGCTTGACATCCTTGACCCGGCGGTAACGCGCCCTGGAAGGCTTGATAGATTGATAAAAGTCGAAATAATTACAATTGAAGAGCGCCTTGAAATACTAAAGATTCATACGCGCAATATGAATCTTGGCGCAAATGTTTCTCTTGAGAAAATCGCGCACATGTGCGATAAACTGTCAGGTGCAGAGCTAAAAGCAATATGCACCGAAGCAGGATATTTTGCGATACGCGCAAGCAGGACAGAAATCGCAATGGATGACCTTCTTGACGCAGTAAAGAAAGTGAAGAAACCGGAGAATCGCGCGCATCTAACGCTTTATGGGGATGTATAGACCGTCGCCAATATGTTTTGGTAGACATACCTGAGTAAAATAAGCGTATGTTTAATGACGATGCGTCCAATACGTTTTACAGTAACATAACACTGCATATAGCGTCTAATCAAAACATTATCGCTTCTTAGCTGCCGGCTTGCGTTTAAAGAAATACGCGCCCAAACCGACAAGCACTATAAGACCTATTATTGATAATGTGCTGCCGGATGCAAAGGCGAACATTCTGCCGGTGATTCCTGACAAACCGCTGGATTTAGACGCGCTATCATCGGATGCATCTGCGCTTGTCAATATGATCTCACAAGGCTGTGTTGTCAGGGGAAGGTCTTCTATTGAACCGCATTTGTTCGCATCAGTACAGCTTCTTTTCTGGATTCCGCCAGTGCATTCAGACCATGCATTGCAGGTCCATCGTTCGTTACACAGACCGCTTGATGTTGTTAAAGAAGAACTACTTACGGAATTGTTTGTAGGTGGAATTATTTTAGTATTATTTGTTGATGTAGTTTGTATTGATCCTCCGGAACTTCCGCCGCTGCCACTACTGCCAGAGCCTTCGCCAGGGGGTGTGGATGCAATGTAGGTCAGATTGCTAATAAGTGAATTCATATTTCCACTTCCATCTCTTGAGTAATATGTGAACTTATAACCTCCTGCTATTGATGGTGTTACGGACACGCTGTAATAATACTCATTTCCAATATGGCTAACTTGTGCCAAGGTATAGTTTGTCTTTACTTGATTGGGATCTTGAAGTTCCAGTTTTACCCAGTCCATGTTGTTTGCCTCTGTTGCATTAACATAAACTGTAAATGGATTATTAGTATTTCCGCTTAAAGCTGAAATAGAATCATTATGCAGTACTGGCGCTATTGTATCTGATATAGTCACAGTACTTGAATTAACCCACGTGCTATTATACGTTCCGTCGTAAGCGCGAATAGAACAGATAACCTGATCATTTAAAGAATAATTACCGACGCCAAGAATTTGTCCAGTAATTGGTTTTAACAAATCATTAACATACCACTGAAACCAATGTGCACTCATTGTATCGGAATTCACATCAAAATAAGTATATGTACAGTTAAGAGAATCATTTAAAGTTGCAGAACTTGGCGAAATCATAGCGGTGACAACAGGTGGTACATTAACAGTTATCGCAAGATCAAGATTTGTTGATTTTCCGTTTGCGAAAATATCGCTTGCTGCCTGAACAGTATTAACAAATATAAGAATTGTGTCACCCTGATTATTCGGATTCTCTACAATAAGATTATATGCTCCGCCAGAAGTTGTTTTAGCCGAACCTGCCAAATCTCCGTAGATGGTAGCTGTTATGGATGTTCCGACAGGAGCAGGAACGCCGTTTATGGTCGCTATGCCCCAAAACTGATGCGGAGGCATAGTTGGAGCAGTTACTTCTGCAAACGACGGCTGTGCAGCTAACAGCAACATAGATAACGCAAGCAAAAAATATTTTAGTGTCATAATATAATCACAATCGCTTGATTCAATCAAATGTTAATACTTATAAGTAAAAACTTATAAAGCCTTGTTTCTAACAAACTCAAAAAAATAAAGGGCCACGGACAGAAGTCCGTGGCATTGTTTGTTTAATTATTGTTTTATCTATGGCGCGTATTGATCCGGCTCATCCATGTGTATCCAGTATCCGTATCCCGCAACCATTCTGTATTTGCCGTTGTGCGGTTCATTCCATACATCGTTCTGGAACTGTATGACCCACTGGTCATTCATGCAGTTTACGCGTGTGTATAGCGATTCCCATCGCGGGTATCCGTTATGCAAATCAACGAGTGAATGCAATGAATCGTAAGTGTGGTCCCAATATATCGGGCCTACATCATACGAGCACTCAGGGTCTTCGCCATACTGTTGCCATTCTGTACCGTAAAATCCGATAAGGTTCCAACCGGCAGTCAAAGGTCTAGCAGGTGGAATAGTTACTGGGCTTAACAAACTTCCGCCAATCCATATTTTCTCGCGGCTCTTTGAAAGCACCCAATATCCCCAACCAGGCTTTACAGTGTTCAATGTATCTGGCGCAGGTCCCGGAGTCCATACAGACCACGTTCCATTGTCATAAGCCCATACAGCAATTATGTTGTCCTTCACATCCTTAAACAGGTTTTCGATGCTGTTGTTCAAAAGCACAAATGGCACGGATATGAGGTTCCATTTTTGATAAAGGTTAAGCTCAAATCTTGTGCCTTCGACCTTGAACATTTCATCGTCTTCAGGACCTTGATTGCCAAGCGCGTCAGTGCAGTAGAACTTCAGGTTGTGGTTTGATTCATTCCTGAGGTATAGCGTTACTGACGATTCATCACCTACTGTGCAGTATCCGTCAGGGCCAATCTGTCCGCCAAGCATTCCGCAGTAGTATGGTGTGAGGTCCTTTAGGTTATCGAAGTTTATATTAAAGGATATTTCTGAATGGTCTACCGGATGCGGCTCTGGGTCGTTGCAGCTCATTGTTATGGGTGTGAGCGTAGTAACTTTCCAGCAGGTCTCATTTGCGCATCTTTCCGGAAGGTTGGGGAAGTAAGTCACTTCGTCCTTCTCGTTTACTCCATCCCATATTGCCTTTGGCTCGCCAACTGTTTTGTTTGTTTCTGGCGCGGTATTATCGACAAATACGCACTGCTTCTTAACATCCTCTGTCTTTTCGACATTGTCTATGCTATAGTATTCAATGAGATGGCAGGATTGTTCATCAATCTGGAATGGTGTTGTATACGTGTTCCATTCGCCATCTCCGCTTTGCTCTTGGCAGATATCATCGCTTAAGCAAGGCAGATTGCCTTCCATCAATGTTACCTTATAATTGGTTTCGTTCACACCAGATTTATGCGGTCCTGCGTCTTCAACAGAGAGTGCAATGTTTGTCTCTGAAGTCACCCATTTCGAAGTTTCATTGTTATAATATGGTTCGCCATAGTGCTTTGATGTTACTGGCGGCGTCTTGTCGACGTAGAATGTTTCGCGGTCAGTTACAGAGTTTCCAAGCTCGTCCCTGCAGGTAATTGTCAGCTTATGCTTTGACTCTTCCGGAAAGTTAATGTCAAACGGAGCAATTACTCCGATTTGTCCGCTGCCAATCTTTTGGCCGCCGTATACTGTGTAATCCCAGTCACAAGTAACGTTATTCACCGGGTGCGGTTCAGGATCAACTGCTTCGACATGTATCTGAGTCACGCCGTCAATATAGCACTTCGGCTTTTGGGCGCATTCTACGCTTAAGTCATCAGCACATACATCCGACAGAGATTCAATTTCTATTAGATTTTCAGGAGGACATGCACCTGCTCTTGGCCCGACAATTGTCTTGTTTATAACCGGAGGCTGTGTATCAACGATATCGATTTCGCTATTTATCGGTCCCGTATTTCCAAGTCCGTCAACACAGTAATACTCAAGTTCATGGCATGAGTCTTCAGGGAAGTGAATTATCTTCTCAAGGAGGTATGGATTACCGTTCAAATCTCCTCCGTTTGGATCAACCCACGCGGTCCATTCACTACCATCTAAATTGTCGCAACTCTCGTTAAAACGATATCTGTACCATAGCGAGACATGGTCAACTGGATGTGGAAATGCGTCTTTGCAAGTAAGTGTTATCGGTGTTTGGTTAGTTATGTAAGTTATCTGATTGACATCCTGCCCTTCGCTTCTAACTACCTTCGGCTCTCCGATTGTCTTATTGACCTCGGGAGGTGTATTGTCTACAAAGACGCACTGCCATTTGACAGGCTCTTCATTTCCAAGTTTGTCAACACTGTAGTATTCGATAACATGACAAGATTCTTCTGGCTTGTAGAATGACCCGTCATATTCGTTCCACGGCGTGTTCAGATTTACATACTGATCATAGTATTCCGGATTGCAATGATTAGATCCGTCAAACTGAGCTCCATCAGCCTCTGAATTCTGGCAGATTATCTCACCCTCTTCATTATTCGTTACGAGCATATTCCTCCAATATATTTTATCAACCCCTACTTTTTCGTCTGTTGCATCAAGAGTTACGGGTGTATTTGAGGTTATCCAATGAGCCCATCCGCAAGATACTTCATTAAACACTTCATTAAAGTCCCCATTGGCGATATTCAATTCATCAATTAAATAACACTCTTTCGGATACCATTCTTCAACGAATGGCTCTCCGTAGGTTTTGGTTGTTTCCGGCGGTGTTGAATCGACGAGGAATGTTTCAACGTCTTCTGCCATTGCATTGCCAAGGGCATCCTTGCAGTTTATGACAAGCTTGTGCGTCGAGTCTTCCTGGAATAGTATGTCCTGTCCATCTTCACCGAACTGACCTGCTTCCACAGTGCACCAACCGTTCTCATACGGCCTTCCTGCGCAGTTTTCTTCTGTTGTCTGCCATATCAGCTTGTATGTGCACTGAACATTGTTCACGGCGCAAATCTCTCCGCCGTCCTTGACTGCAATGTGCACTCCGTTTTCGTCGTTGTCCCTAACATAACAATCGTCATCCTCGCTCTTCGGCGGGCATGCATCCTCATTCAGTTCTCCGTCAGTGTAACCGAGGTGGTCAGTTCCAATCATTGTCTTCTCGATAGAAGGCGGAGTATCGTCTACCTTATAATATTGTATGTGCGTTTCACTTTTCTTTTCAACAGCATCTTTACAATAATATTCAAGGTTGTGCATTGATTCTTCCTGAAAGTTGAATACAAACGGATTTTGCGATGTTGCAGGAACACAGCAGTAGTCGTCAGCTGTCATATCTTCAGGATCACAGTATGTATCTGTATTATAGCCCCACTCATAGACGCCAGGGGTTACTTCTACATAATCATAGGATACCTTGAAGCAAATCTCTTCGTCACCTGATGGATGTGGTTCCGGATCCGTGCAAGTAAATGTTATCGGTGTTTCCTGAGTTACATAATGTTCACAGGACATTTCTGAATATATTTTTATATTGTCCGTGTACCAGCCTTCCTGATTATCAGGACCGCAGCAACCGTCGCCTGTATCGTACCTGAATCTTACCTGCACATCTTCTCCAGCATAGGCGCTTATGTCATATGAGAAAGTTCTCCACTGCATGTCGGAGTCATTGTGCAAGGGGTCGTCTCCGTTGCTTGTCTGGACATCACTAATTCCGACACCTCTAACTGGCGGCTCATTTGATAATGTACCTATGCTGCCAACATTTACACCGCCGCATGTATTAAGCGTTGCCCATGTCTGGCCGCCGTCACTGGAAATTTCAATCCATTCGACATCGTACCAATCAGGGCATCCGCCTTCGTTTGCTGTGTAGGAATCAAATTCCAGTGTAATTATGTCATCTCCCGGGAGGGCTATCACCGGCGACATAAGATAGCTGTGCTCGTATCCTCCATGGCTTCCATGATTTGTCGTTCCGTAAACAGTTGTGCCGAAATCATAGTTGTCTATTCCATAGGCAGTTGTCCTTATTTCCCACCAATCTGAACTATTATATCCCTCTCGTGGTTCCAGCATGCCATGAGTCCATCCTGTGGCGCCGCTTTCAAAATCTTCTGAAAAGACCGTTATTTCATTGCCTTCTCCTGGTCCGCATATAGTAACACTAGGGTCCCCTACTTCTTTATCCACAACAGGTGGTTTCTTGTCAACAAAGAAGCAGTTGACATTAGTATTCTCTACATTACCTAGATTATCTACGCTGAAATAATATAGTTCATGGCATGATTCTTGGTCCTTGTTTATTGGATTTCCGTCATAGAGATGCCAATTCGGATCGACCTGGCACTCTTCATGAACATAGTCCTCGACGCATGCTTCCCAATTAGGATCCTGCTCAGACTCCCAGTTTTCATCGCAATATGCCTGCGCTTCGTTAATACAATAAACTGTTTTCGGATTGCCATATGGTGTTGAGACCTCAATAGCATTACAGTATTGAGCAGGATCCCAACAAGAATCCTCACCCTCTGCAAGAACATTCTTGTACCATGTCTTGTCAACACCTATGTTGCATGAATGACCTGTCGGGTCCGGGTCAACAGCGTTAAGCGTAATTGTTGTTACAGTGTCAATCCATTCAACATTGCCATCTATTTTCTTTGGCTCGCTGATTATTTTTGTTGTCACCGGCGGTGTCGAGTCGACTTTATCGGTCTCTGTCAAAACTTTCTTATTTCCGGCAAGGTCATAACATTCGACTTCAAGATAGTGGTTTGAGTCTCCGACAAATTTTAAATCCCAGTCAAGTGTTTCTCCGTTTTCAACAGTATTCCAATCGCCTGGGACTCCGTCAAGCGTAACTCTCCACCTGCAGTAGTCAAGACCTAAATCACAGTCTTCATTATTATCAGAAGCATCTAAATGAATATTAGTATTTGTGGTTACCCACCAGTCAAACCCGGTTCCGAGTAATTTTGGATCTCCAACAATCTTGGAAATTTGCGGGTTTGAGCAATCTATTCTTACTTGCGGCCAGGTAAATTTTTGTTGGCCTATCGGTCGATTATTATCTAATGTCGAAATCAGAAATTCGCTTATACATCCTTGGCTCCACATTACGGCATCAAAGGTGAATATCTTACTGTTTCCTGGCTTAATTATGGTTGAATTATTATTCCATTCAGTCTTATATTCACAGTAACCATATTGCTGAACGTGATCAAACAATGTCCAACCGGATGGAGCTGAACCGCATGAGAAATTAGTTATTCCGAGAGTTCCGCTATATATTCTTACTTCATAAATGCTGTCACTGCTGGAAACGTTATTCAATATATTTACTGTGAATGTATCGCCAAGCTGATTACAGTTTGCAATATCTGGAGATAATGTGATAATCGGATCATGCTGAGCAAACGCAGGGCTCGCGCTAACAGCTAAAAACATAGCGAAGATAAATAAGAATGAAATTTTTGCCATATTGCTGGCAGCATTTGTCTTTCCGGCTCCGGATATAAATGTAGATTTCATTTTTCTCAACTCCAATTCAACCATACTGATAAATATGGTGTTTCTTGTTATGCGACAGTTAATCGCACTGCCGCGGATTCAGCATAATCTCTGCAATGAAATTTTATTTAATGAAAACGCAGTGAAATAAATTTTTGATGAACTAAAAAAGAGGAATTTTGAAAAGAAAAACTATTTAAAAATACGGCACAACAGCGCCATAAACTTCCGAAGAATTTATTCACAAACATAAGGTTCACCTACAATTCTACCCCCCTTAGGATGTGATTTGGCGGAATAATGGTTTCATTTTGGATGAATGCCCGCAGTATTTTAGGTATTCACCACTGAATCTATATAAATCTTTTGGTATCTGTCAGAAAAAGTACGTCAAATGCTGTAAAACAAGAAAAATTACATCGCCTTCAGAACGGCAATCAGCTCGTCAACTGTTTTCGTGCCGGAAAGTATTACGGGAATTTTTTCTGTACGCGCGATTCTTTCCGCCACTTTGTCAAATGCCTCCAGACCGTGAAAAATCACAGCAGCGGGCTTGACATTTGCAACCTTGATTGCGACAAGCGGCGAGCGCCCGCGCTTGACTCCGGTAAACACAATCGCCTTGCCGGACATAAAATGGTGCATCTCGGAAAATTCCGCGGGAGAAAAAGATATGATGGCTTTAATCGAATCAATGATTACATACGCGCCGATATTTTTTTCCGCATCGCCATTAAAAAACATTGCTGTTCCGCCAAGCGCATTTGCAAAATCGCCCAAAGTCTTCGGGGCGTTCAGCTCGCGCACATCAATAACAGAGTCGTGAAAAGTTTCTGCTGAATTAATTGCGCTTTCGGATGCCGCGCGGCCCATCCCGATATCGAAAGAAGAAAACGCCTTGACGATTTTTTTTATCATCGCAGACCCCGGCGATTTCCTGCGCCCTGATTCATAATCGGAAATTATTGAAGAGCGGATGCCTATCTTTTCCGCAAGCCCGCACTGGGATATTTTGAAAATGTCGCGCCATTTGCGTATTGCCGCGCCTGAGTCGCCTGAAAGAACTATGTCTGACACTATGATTCTTTCCAGATTCTCGCGGAACGCTTCGGTTTCAGACATAAGCAACACAAAAAGTAATGTATAACAAGTGATTACATTTGCAAGTAACGGTGTAGTAACAAATACTTTTAAAGCTACGCATTTTCTGAATCGAAAAATCATGCGCAAGACAAAAAGCCCACAGATTAATATGACGCCAACTAAACAAAAAGCATTATGAAACCATTTACAATACGTGCTGTTCGTATAAAAAATACAACTATAACATCAACAGGATAACCTCGAAATTAGAAATTTCAGAGAAACCGTTTCCAATATTGGAAAGAAAAAAGGAATGCTCTAAATCAAAATAAGTTAAAATGACTAGAGCCTCTGCCGGCATCTGTGCTGTTAGTTCGCGCCTTACAATCACATCATTTCAAGAACGCCCAGACAGATGATGTCTTTTTAAAGCCGAGTTCGCGCCTTACAATCACATCATTTCCCCATCGGCGACATCGCTCTAAGTCTTTTTATAATCGGCGGCAGAACTTTCAGAACATAATCGATATCTTTTTCAGTAGTGCTTCTTCCCAAACTAAACCGCACAGAACCGTGGGCTTCTTCATGCTTCTGCCCGAGCGCGAGCAAAACATGCGAAGGCTCAAGAGATTTTGAGGAGCATGCAGAGCCGGTTGATGCAGCAATTCCTTTCAAGTCAAGATTAAGAATTATCGATTCGCCTTCGATAAATGCAAATCCGACATTTGCATTGTTGGGCAGGCGGCTTGACGGATGGCCGTTAAGCCAAGTGTTTTCTATCTGCAAACATCCATTGATAAGTTTGTCGCGCAAAGAAGAAAGTTTTTTTGCGTCCGTGTCCATTCGCGCCATTCCGATTTCTGCGGCTTTTGCAAAACCGACAATTCCTGCGACATTTTCAGTGCTTGAGCGCAGTCCCCGCTCGTGTCCGCCTCCGTGAAAAAGCGGCTCGATTTTTATGCCGCGCTTTTTGTAAAATGCACCGACGCCTTTAGGGCCGTAAATTTTATGCGCGTTAATAGTAACTAAATCCAAATTATCTGCCCTGACATCAAGCGGAATTTTTGTAAAGCTCTGGCACGCGTCAGTATGAAAATAAACATTTTTTTCGCGGCAAATTTTTCCAATCTCGCGTATCGGCTCAATTGTTCCGATTTCGTTGTTCGCATGCATAACTGAAACTAATATTGTATCGCTTTGTATTGCTTTTTTTACATCATCTGGATTAACCAAACCGTATTTGTCAACAGAAAGAAAAGTTACAGAAAAACCTTGAGACTCAAGCCATTGCGATGAATGAATGACACAATCATGCTCAATCTTTGTAGTGATTATATGCTTTCCTTTATTGCGATTTGCAAATGCGATTCCTTTAAGTATTGTGTTGTTTGACTCGGTGCCGCTTGATGTGAAATATATTTCGTCCTCTTCCGCATTCAATGCTTTCGCAATTATTTTTCGCGAATCTGCCAGCGCAACTGCAGCCTCCTGCCCGAACTGATGCAGGCTTGAAGCGTTGCCGAATTTTTTTGAAAAGTACGGCATCATCGCTTTTTGAACTTCAGAATCGACCGGCGTTGTTGCACCGTGGTCTAGGTATATCTTCACCATAATTAATATAACGGCGTTATAAGTTTATATATTAATTAGGTATTGTTTTTTATAATTTCCCGCCCGAATAGCATAATGCAAAATGAAAGAATTTATATCCTTGATTCAAACGTATTTTTGCACGGCGCGCAATCCATTTTCGCGGACAAGCCCTGCGTCACGGTTTACGGCGTTGTGGAGGAAATGAAATCAAGTGCATCTGAAATTGAAATAGACAGGTTCATGCTCTCAGGGCTCCAGATACTTGAACCGTCAAAAGAAAGCGCAGATGATGTTTTGCGCGCGCAGAAAAAAACGCAGGACAAAACGTCAAAGACAGACATGATGCTGGTCGCACTTGCGCTTGACTTCAAGAAAAAAAATAAGGACTATATTATAATAACTGATGATTACGGCGTTCAGAACCTTGCAAAAGTTTTGAAAATAAATTATTCCGGCCTGAGCCAGGACGGCATAAAAAAGCCTATTGCGTGGTCTGGAAAATGCACTGCATGCGGACATAAAACTAATGAGAAGATCTGCCCTGATTGCGGAAGCAAAGTAAAATTTCATGCAAAAAAGATATAATTTTCGCCCAATGCACAGCATGAATGGCGAAAAATCCGTTCGTTCCGCATTACTAACCATTATTCGCGGAACTCTCGGCTTTTTTGTTTGCCATGTATAAAATGTTGCAAACAAAAAACGGGCCTGTGGTCTAACGGTATGACGCTGCCATGGCACAAGGTCTTGAAAATCCAAGATTTTCAAGCTTTCCAAACTCTTTCGAGTTTGAAAATTCCTCAGAACCTTATATATTGGCAGAGGCTCCGCGTTCGATTCGCGGCAGGTCCATCAAATATCCTAGTTCCAAAACTTTGAGAAGCTCTTCTTCGTCTTTCGTTTTTTGTATATCCACCCTTAACTTTCTCGTTCCTGGCGCGCCTATAGTAAACCAAGTTGCCTGCGCCTTGATTTCCGCAAAGCCCTGTTTGCGGGAATATTTTTTGTAATATGCTAAAAATCGCGAAAAGGCGGAAAGCCGCCCCTCCAAAGAATGCGAAGCAGGATATTCTTTTCCAGCCAGCGCGAGTTTCGCATCACTGAAAACAAACGGATTTCCCATTGCTCCGCGGCCAATCATTAATGCGTCGCATCCCGTCTCACTAAACGCGCGCATCGCATCCGCAGCAGAAAACACATCGCCGTTCGCGATAATCGGAATATTTGCGGCTTCTTTTATTTTCGCGAGCAAGCCCCAGTCTGCCTTGTCCAGATAATTGTGCACAACGAAACGCGCGTGAATTGCAATCGCATCAATTCCTACATTCTCGCAGACTTTCAGAATTTCAAAAATCTCCGGCTCTTTTTTGTTCATCCCAAGGCGCACCTTGACAGTAAGCGGCATCTTGACAAACTCGCGCATTTTTGACAAAACAGCCTCAAGTTCTTTTGGATGGCCTGAAAACCAACCACCCCATTTGCGCCCGATGTAATGCCTTTTCGAACAGCCGGCATTAAAGTCAATCACATCAACTTTTTTTTCTAGGGATTCTGCAATCCATCGGATATTTTCTGTGTTGTTTCCGACAATCTGCGCACCGACAGGCCGCTCTTCTTCAATAAAATCATCGAACTGCGCGCGGTCCATTTTGAATTTTCCGGCTTCAAGCATTTCGGAATATGATAGCCCTGCGCCGAATTCTTTGCAAAGAAGCCGGTAAGGCGCGCGTGATACGTCGCACATCGGGGCAAGAATAAGCGGCGTAGCTATCTTTAGCTTTCCGATTTTAAGTGGTTTGATTTTCATAATGGCGCCTTTTCCTATTGGCGCGAGAAAAGATTTAAATAGTTTTATAGCCATTCGAAAGTTATGACAACATTTAAGACACCTTCTTGGCCGGTTTGCAAGGTCGCACTGAACGGAGATGTGAAGGCCTACGTAGGATTTTCTAAAGAAACGGCTCTCGGTATTGGAAACGATCCCATAACTGGCGGTAACCAAAGTCAAAAAAATTATGTATTTTTAGAGCAGTATAATAGCCACATACCAGTATATGAATTAGATACATTAGACGGACAAAAAATTGAAAGCGGCCCGGGATATCTCTTGGATGCCGAAGCTCTTAAAAAATATCTCGAAGAATCATGCGAAGACATAGTTGATATACTACAAAATTTTGGCGGCAAAATGAATTCTGAAAAAGTAAGCGAGTTAAAAGAAAATCTCAAGTCATATGAAGATGCATATATGGAGATATTTGGGCTTGAAATACCGGCAGAATAACTCCATACAAACGGTATTACAAATCATTTCTTTTTTGCAAAGTGTTCTATCGGCAATTCATAGCAGTTATCTTTTTAAACATATCTTGACGAATACACTCAAGCGATTAAAAAAATTTAATACGATTTAAAAATCGTAAATAAAAAACAAAAATCGCAATTACGAGTTGATTCATATCGAAAAAGAAAAGCGCCGCCTGACCGCATACAAGACAAGGATAAAAGACGTTGTCGAAGGGAAATTCGTTTCTCTCGGCGGATTCAACCCCAGTTACGCGCTGACAAGCTACGGATTGAAATTGTCGCGCATACACATTCTTGCAACAGTAATAAACACATATATTACAGAAGACAAGAAATACGCATTCATAGTCATTGACGACGGCACAGGCATCATCCGCTCAAAAGCTTTCCAGGACACTGCGCCGCTTGCAAACGTTAAAGTCGGCGACATCGTGGACTTCATCGGAAAAGTCAGGGAGTACAACGACGAGCGATACCTTGTTCCGGAAGTAGTCGTACCGATAAACGATCCGAATTTTGAATCAATGAGAAAGCTTGAGATAATGCTCTTTTTAAGAAGGTGGGCTGCAAAGAGAAAGATAGTTCTTGAAAACAAAAACCTGCCAATTGAAGAACTAAAAAAAGAGATGCTTGAAAAATACAAAATCGACGAAAATGATGTTGAAGGAATTCTTGAAGCTGAGGAAAACATGAAAAGCGGCGGAGAAGTGGAAGCAGCAGCAATAGACAACAGAAGCGGCCGCGAAATCGTACTGAAAGTCATAGGCGAACTTGACAAAGGCGAAGGTGTTTCATACAGCGCGATAGTAGAAAAAGCAAATCTTCCCGAAAACGTCACAGAAAGCGCAATGAACGAATTGTTGGAAGAAGGCTCGTGCTATGAGCCGAAGCCGGGGATTATTAAGATACTTTGAAGACGGACGTTATACAAAATAGACTAACTGGAAGCAGGGATATGGGTGTTTGGAAGATTAGACTTGCTAGTTCTGTTTAATGAGGTCTTTCGCATCTTGGAGTAATTGTAATTTAACATTTTCATCCAGTACATTATATTTCTTGTTCACTTCGTCAAAATCTTCTACTCTCTTAATTATTCGCTTCGCAGCATCAAGTTTTTTAACTTCTATATCTACATCATATTCTCCTTTCATTGAAAAAAATCCCCAGAGAAAAAAATAGATGCCGGCCACAAAAAAAAGTATCTGCAATTGTGGATTAAGAAGTAAAGAATAAGGCGTTGGCAGTTCCATAGCGGTGTTATTAAGATAGATAGGTGTCAAAAAAAACAGCAATACCCATCACAAGAAGAAGAATATTATATTTTATTGAGTTTGGTATCTCCATACACTCACCTTATCGTCCTATAAATTGCTCGACGATTCCACGAGATAAATATCGCTATGAATAATAATAGAGCGCCAAAATCTCCATAGAATTTAAAGTAAACTAAAGAAATGCCAAGTATTAGCAGTACAAAAATCAGAGCATCAAGAAATAGTTTTTTATCCACACCCAATATTTTTTTACCCATGCTTTCTATGAGTTCATAGTATTTATATAGACCTTTTTTGAGGCGTTATTCATTAACTTCTATACCCGCCAACATCCTTCTTTTTCGGCGAATACGCGCCAAGTGCTTCTGAAGATGTCTCTAAATCCCTTTGGCGGAGGCTCTTTTCGCGGCTGACGCGCGTTTTTTCCTAAAATTTCTTGAGAACTTCTGCTTTTATTTTCTTAAAATCAGGAAGCTCGCCCATTATCAAGCCCGATAAATCGGGCACAAAAAGCCCTGATTTTTCCTCAAGCTTTTCGGCAAATGCTTTTTTTGAAAAAGAAAGTTTGCATACTTTCAGCTTTTTTTCAATCATTCTCATATCAGGGGCAACGCCTCTTTTAATCAAAAACCAAATGTCGTAAACATCGCGCGCCTTGTTTCTTGAATATATCGCCCTGACTTTTTCGGCAAGTATTTCTTCGGCGCCCATTACAAAAACATCAAAAGACGGGATTTCGCGGTAAAAGGGAACAAAAAGCTCTTTTTTTGCTGCAATCGGCTTTTCCCTTAGACTACAGTTAATGGCAACATAAGCCATGCTTTCCTTGCTTCCATTGTAAAGCGGGCCTTTAAACAATAATCTTGCATTTATCTCGTTGCCGTATTTCTCCATATCTGATTTCCCTTCGATTCCAAGAGCAGACAGCCTTCTTAGCGCAACCTGCACAACTTTTTCGATATCAACACGCCTTTTGTTTATTGTAAAATCCAGGTCTTCGCTAAATCGGTTCAGGCTGTAGAACTTATACAGCGCGGTTCCTCCCTTGAACAATAAAGAATCCCCGCTTTCAGAGAAGATGGCAAACAAAAGCAATTCCAGAAGATAATCTTTTTCAGCATTTTTCATTGAAAGCTTTTTCGCATCAGCAATTCGCACTAGTTCTTCTTTTCTTATCATAATATCACCGTATTTTCAAGGACTCGCCATTTTTCATTTCTCTTTCCTTTTGCAGGAATGGCATATTCCAAAGGGACGAAAGAGCCGGATAGATGTTTTTTGAATTTATTATAATAGTCAAAACCCAATGCATCAAGCAGATAGCCGAGCCGCTTTATAGCCGGTTGATTGCTAGATTCGATAGCAAAATCTGCAAGCAAGTTCATGCGCAATATTTTCCTATTGTGCTTTATTATGTAAGCAATCTCAGAGAAAGAGATTTTTTTAAAAAGTATCCCGTCCAGCAATGCCTTTTCAGGCTCTGCAATAAATGCTTCGAAACCTGAGATCTGTGTTTTTCGGTATCCGAAAAAATATTTCGGCCGAGTGCGTATAAATAGAATCCGCGTATTGTTAAACAATATTTCTTTTCTCGAAATGTTCCGTGTTGTTATCACCCATATATCGCGCGGCAATTGTTCGGTAAGATTGTAATGCCTTATTGCGCTCCAAAGAGAAATGTAAGATGGCCAAACAATATTTGACGCTAAAATAAACGGATCTTTATGCACCGTGTATTTGTTTCTTTGAAGCTCGAATATATATCCTTTAATTTTTAGCCTGTGAAGGCATAGCTTTGCATATTCTGAATTGTTTTGAGTCAAATTCCTAATTGTTGCTATATCAAATACAGGGTATTCTTCCAGCTTTTTTAGAAGCTCAAGGGTTTTCATAGCGTAGTATGCACTTCTGCTCTTTATATATTTAATATATAAAAGTTATCATTTTTGATAACTTACGTGTATTTATTATAATTTATAATGGGGCGGATCATACGCATAGAAAACATCACGAAACTATCATGAATTCCTATACCCTTCCAAATCCTTCTTTTTCGGCGAATACGCGCCGATTGCAGCAGAAGAAGGCTCTGAATAGACAGTTATATTTTCGCCTTTCCGGACATACTGCCTCGCGCCGGAATCTACAACAACATAGGGCTTTAATGACGCGCCGGAAAAAGTTCTTTTCACATCAGAACATCCGGCATCCGTTGGCGCGAATCTTACCGTCAATAAAACATCAGGACTCATGCCGAAAAATTGCTCGTTTGAGAATTTCGATTTCAGGGCAAGCGCCCACTGGACATTTGCCTTTGATATGTCGCAGCCTGAAAAATCAGTTCCTGAAATATCGCACCAGCTCATGTTTGACTCCTTCAGGTTCGCGCCTTCCATTGTTGCGCCGCTTATGCGCGACCAGTACAGATTTGCTTTCGAAAGATTCGCATTCCGCAAAATCGTGCTGTCAAATGCGCAACTTGTAAGTTCAGCTCCTGACAAATCCGCACCGGTCAAATCAGTATGCCCGAAAGAGGAATAATGCAGATTTGCCTTGCGCAAAATTATTCCTGAAAGCTTCTGCCCTGAAAAATCCGAATTCGGCGCAAAGATTCTGGAAAAATCACGCGCGCCCTGTTTGTATTCTTTTATTATGTCTGCCGCAGTCATTTTCCTGCCTAAAAATAACGGCGCAGTAATCGCATTTAAGAAATCGGCGGAACTTTTATCGCAGCCGTCAAAAATGCATTCGGAAATATTCGCGCGTATGAATTTCGCGCCATTGATTTTCGCATTCCTGAAATTCGAATTAAAGGCGGTTGCATCGGAAAAATTCGCGCCCCCTAAATCTGCGCCCTCGAAATTTGTATCCTGCATTTCTGCAGATGAGAAATCCGCACCGTTTAGTTTGCAGTTCTTAAACGATGAATTAATGAGTTTCGCGCGCGTCAAAATAATTCCAGAAAGATTCAGGCCGGAAAAATCAGAGTTCGGAGCGAGTATATCGGAAAAGTCGCGCTCGCCTTCACCGTATAATTTCACGATTTCTGCCTTTGCCATAGGGTGGACGGTTTTCTTCTGTAAAATGGGCTTGTCAAGAATATCCGCATCATTGGATTCGGAAACAAAATCAAAAACCATATTAGATAATAGGCGTGATGGTATAAGTATCTTCGCTACTTCCATCACATTTATAAAACTTACATTCAATTAGAAATTAACAAATGAAATAACACTTTAATGTGTTTTTTTTGGTGTGTTTTAATGCAACCAGTTCTTTTAGCATTTATAGCAAGCATTTTATCGATTGTTTTTGCCGGGATTCTGGCGATGGATGTTCTCCGAAAGCCTGCGGGCAATGCAAAAATGCAGGAAATCGCGCGTGCGATACAGGAAGGCTCAACCGCATACCTTAACAGGCAGTACCGCACTGTTGCGGTCATTGCAGTAATACTCACAATAGTATTATATTATATAATAAACGCGCCAACTGCCATAGGATTTGTGGCAGGGGCGATTTCCTCGGCACTTGCCGGATACATCGGAATGAATATTTCGGTACGCGCAAACGTCAGAACAGCCGAAGCTGCAAAAGACGGCCTTGGAAGCGCACTATCGCTTGCATTCAAAGGCGGCGCAGTAACAGGGCTTTCTGTTGTCGGCCTGGGGCTGCTTGGCGTAACAACGTTCTATTATATATATGGCGACCCGTTGATGATTGTCGGATTCGGATTCGGTGCATCATTGATTTCGCTTTTCGCAAGAGTCGGTGGGGGAATATTCACAAAAGCAGCAGACGTTGGCGCTGACCTGGTCGGAAAAATCGAGGCTGGAATTCCTGAAGACGATCCTAGAAATCCGGCAGTCATCGCAGACAACGTAGGCGATAATGTCGGAGATTGCGCAGGAATGGGCGCAGACCTTTTCGAGACATACGCAGTCACATTGATTGCGGCAATGCTTATCGGCTCCCTCATATTGAAGGACGCCGTATACTCGCTTTACCCTCTGCTTCTTGGAGCGGTGGCAATATTCGCAAGCATTCTCGGCACATTTTTCGTAAAGCTCGGAAGCTCAAAGAATATCATGGGCGCACTCTACAAAGGCGCGATTGCGTCAGGCATATTTGCTGCAATAGGTTTTTACGCAGTAACGCAATACATGGCGCTTAACATGAACCTGTTTTATGCAGGGCTTATAGGCCTTGGCGTCACTGTATCGATAATTTTGATAACCGAATACTACACATCAACTGAATACAATCCTGTTCGAAGCATAGCAAAAGCATCACAGACAGGTCCCGGAACTAATATAATAACCGGGCTTGCAGTAGGGCTTCAAAGCACGGCAATGCCGGTGGTTGCGATTGTCGCAGGAACCCTGATATCATACGGTTTTGGCGAAGCAATTGGCGCAGGATATGGAATATATGCTGTTGCAATAGCGGCTGTTGCAATGCTTTCAACAACAGGGATGATAGTGGCAATAGACTCGTTCGGCCCTATAACAGACAACGCCGGAGGAATTGCAGAAATGTCTGCGCTTCCCGAAGACATCAGAGAGATAACAGATGCTCTTGATGCTGTCGGAAACACGACAAAAGCAGTCACAAAAGGCTATGCAATAGGCTCTGCTGCACTTGGGGCTCTCGCGCTTTTCGCATCATACGTCCATGAAGCAAGCATAAAAAAAGCCCTTGTTTTCAGCCTCAGCGATCCTTTGATTATAGCAGGCCTTTTCCTTGGAGGAATGCTTCCATTCCTTTTCTCCTCATACTTAATGAGCGCAGTAGGAAGAGCGGCTTTTGAAGTCGTCGAGGAAGTAAGAAGGCAGTTCCGCGAGATAAAAGGCATAATGGAAGGCACTGCAAAACCGGAATACGGCAAATGCGTTGACATAGTAACAAAGGCGGCACTGAAGGAAATGACAGTTCCTGCAATAATTGCAATTGCTTCGCCTCTTGCAGTTGGCTACATACTCGGGCCTGTTGCTCTTGGCGGCCTTCTTGTAGGCGTGATTGTCACAGGCCTGCTCCTTGCAATACAAATGACATCCGGAGGAGCTGCATGGGACAACGCAAAGAAGTATATCGAGAAGGGCAACTACGGCGGAAAAAAATCAGATCCGCATAAAGCAGCAGTTGTCGGGGATACTGTAGGCGATCCATTCAAAGACACCGCAGGGCCTGCGCTCAACTCGCTTATTAAGGTCATGAACACAATCGCGCTGATATTTGCCGCAAGCATTGCAGCGCACGGCGGGTTGATTGCGCTTGTGTGAGTGATGATTCACTTATATGTATGCCCGGCAATATCGCTAAAGAAATCTTAGAAGCTTTACTGAAATTGTATTAAATGAATGCTATAAAAGAAATGATTACCGGTATTGACATGATAACTATTAATGAAGCCGAAGAATGTGATTTTGCGCAAATTGAGGCAATACTCGCAGAAAACCATATGCTTGTTCCGGCAATAGACGGCAAAAAAGCCATGGAAATGATAAAAAAGCGGATGGGCAGATATTTTCTTGCAGCTAAAGAAAATAATCTCGTCTTGGGATTCATACGAGCCACATATGATGGCTCAAGGGCGTTGATACAGCAAATGGCAGTTAAGAAAACGCATCAAAGAAAAGGCATCGGCAAAAAGCTTATCTTTGAGGTCTGCAAAAGGCTTAGAAAAGATGGCGCGCCAACGGTCTCTGTTACATCGACCGAGAAGTCGTGTCCATATTACGAAAAATTATCATTTAAAAAACTGCCTATCACGCTAATGTTGGCAGAGGAGATTGACAGAGTTATAAGCATAACAGATACAAAATAATAAATTTACAACAGTAACGGAACTTACCTTTATAAAGAATCCTCGCAATAACTCTAAATATGCTTCAATTAAAAGTGACTCCGGCGCTCAAGAAAATACTAAAAAAATACAGAGCCCAAGTAGTTTATCTTTTCGGCTCTGCCGCAACAGGCGAGACTACCGCGCTAAGCGATGTCGATATTGGCATTGTTTTCAAAGATATTCGCGCGAAAAACAAAGACCCGTCAGGCATATTTACAGAGCTTTACGAGGCGTTCAGGCACGCGCTTAACATGCCTTTCGAACAGCGCCTTGATTTGGTTTATCTTCAGGAAGCGCCGCTAAGGCTTCAGATGAACGCAATTAAGTACGGCAAGGTGCTATATCAAAAAAGCGAAGATATCAGGACAGACTACGAAGATTATGCCACAATGCGGTATCTGGACTGGAAATACGCCGATGATCTTTATCTCAAAGAAGTTGCCGAGGAAATAACCGGCAAAAGGATGGAACTTGAGGCGTAATCGCGTATGGCTGTCGATAAAAAGCTTGTTGTTGATAGAATAAAGTGAATTCAAGAACTTTTGATAATAATCTTTTCGAGTGCTTGAATTCACAATCTAGTTAATCGCTAATATAATATCAATCAAAAGATGTGCAATTAACTATAGCAACAATAAGGGAAGATATAAAAAGACTTGAAGCTTTATAAAATATGCCTCTTTCAGAATTTAAAAAAAATCCGGACAATTACGCAATTGCGGAGCATCATTTACGAAGGGCATCCGAAGCTGTGCTTGATATTGGCAGGCACATCATTTCGAAAGGCGGCTTTTCGCATCCGGAAGATTACACGCAGATAATTGACATACTCGGGCAGAACGAAATAATTCCGGAACCATTTGCCAAAGAGTTTCGAAAAATCGGCGGATTTAGAAATCGCATGGTCCATGCATACTGGAAAGTGAGTTTTGAGGAATTGCGCCAAACACTAAAAAATGACTTAGACAAACTAACAGATTTCTGCAAATATGTTTTAAAATATCTTGAAAAATAAGGTGAAATATAATGTTCGAAATCGCAACTTTTGAAGACGAAATAAGAGTCCCGCCGGAAAATATCGGCGGAAAAAAGGAAGATGTAGTGCTAAAAAGCCTTGTCCAGAAATACGAAAACCACATAATTCCTGATGTCGGCGTTGTTCTTGCAGTTACTAAAGCATTCGATGTAAAAGGAGGTGCAATAAAAGCAGATGATCCGGGGGTATTTTACAGCTCGAAATTCGAAGCAATGTTATTTATCCCAAAACTGCATGAAATCGTTGAAGGCACAGTAATTGACATTACTGATTTCGGAGTATTTGTGCGCTTCGGCCCGATTGACGGCATGTGCCACATTTCACAGGTAATTAATGATTACGTAAGCCGTGACCAGAAAGCAAATGTCATTGTAGCTAAAAAATCAGGAAAATTGCTAAAAATCGGCGACCTAGTAAGAGCGCGCATCACAGCGATAAGCCTTGAAAAGCGCGAGGTAAACAAGATAACAATCACCATGCGCCAAGATGGCCTCGGCTCGCTTGATTGGATTGCTGCAGACAAAAAAGAAAAAGAAAAGAAAGCGAAAAGGGCAAGCGGAGAAGAGGAAGCAAAGCCTGAGAAAAAAACTAAAAAGAAAGAGTGATTCGAGGTTCCACATAACCTCGAGCACTGAAGCGACCTTAACTTCGTTGAGGGCGCAAATTTTAAAAAAAGGTGTCATGATATGAACGAACGTGCATGCAGGGTCTGCAAAAGGCTCGTTGAAGAAGGAAACGAATGCGACGTATGCAAATCAACCGATCTCACAAACAACTGGAAAGGCGTAATAATGATTTTTAATGCCGATTCCGAAGTTGCGAAAAAGGCGGGAATAGCGGTGCCTGGAAAATACGCTATGCAGGTTATGTGAAGCATATTTTAAATTGATGAATATGGCAAAAGAACCATATAATTCAAATGTTGTAAGGGGCACGCTTTGGTTGGATTGAACTCGATATAAGTAATGTTGAAGTTCCTGAAAACTGGTATAATAACGGAAAACCCAATATCGAACAAATGCAAGCAGATATTAAAAAAGAATTGATAGATTCGCACAAAAAAGGAGAAAGATGGCAACAATACGCCATAAAAAACTCATTGCCTTGCAAAAACTGATGTTTTTAAATTCAGCCGACCAAAATATTCCGTGATTGTTATGGAATTCATAGTAATTTTAATGGAGGAAGAAACGGGATATTCGGTTCAAGTGCCTGCGCTTCCAGGATGCCACACACAAGGCGATACAATAGATGAGGCTCTTGCAAATGCAAAAGAAGCGATAGAATGCTATTTAGAAAGCGCTGAAAAAGACGAAATTCCAAAAGCGCCGTCACACATCCAGATTGCTGCAGTAAGCGTTTCAAATAATGTTGGCGCGTAGGGGATTTGGTTTAAATGGCAAAACTTCCGGCAGTATCGGGCAAGGAAGTTATAAAGGCATTGGTGCGAATAGGCTATTTTGTTCACCATCAAAAAGGAAGCCATATTTGCCTGAAGAACAGCAATTCACCATACAACCGCATTACTGTGCCAAACCACAGAGAATTAAAGAAAGGAACGCTTAACGGAATATTAAAAGATGCCAAATTAAGCGTGGATGAATTATTAAAATTATTGTGATTTTATGGCAGAAATAAAGAAAAAAATCTGGTCCGAGTTTTTTGATGCGATACAGCGAGGAGAAAAGAAATTCGAGTTGCGACTTGCTGATTTCGACCTGAAAGCCGGCGATATTCTCGTCCTTGAGGAATTCGACCCGAAAACAAACAAATACACTGGCAGAAAAATCACAAAGAAGTGCATGAAGGTTTTTAAACTTGACATTTCAAAGTTCTATACCCCGAAGCAACTTGAAACAAACGGGCTTTATGTAATTGAACTTGACTGAAACATAAGGACAAAATAAAAAAAGGTCATAGTATGCAAGAATTAAAAATAACATCAGACAAAAGAAACGAACTGTTCGCAAGGCGCGAGATAAAAGCGATATTTACAAAAATCGGTGCAACTCCGAGCATTGCGGAGACCATAAAAGAAATCGCAAAAGCTGCCGAAGCTGCAGAGAATAAAATAGTTGTTGAACATATTTATCAAAAATACGGCACTCCAAACTCGGAAATAATTGCAAAAATCTACGACAAGGAAGTTCCGAAAAAGAAGGACAAGAAAGGATCTGCAACGCCTGCTGATGCGGCAGTGCCTGCGGAAAAGAAATAGATAAATCAGAGAATGCGTTTCATATGAGCCCCGAAGAATTTCGTAAACAAGTATACGACCAAATTACTCGAATTAATAAAAAATTAGAGGGATTTGATCGTATTGATGCTACGTTGGATAGAATACAAGGCACGTTAAATGGGCAAAGCAAAGAGTTCAAAGAGCTTCATGAAGAATTAAACATTGCAACTAATCAACTATATATTTCAAGAATTACAAATATGCCATCTCACGATGGCGAATTGACGTATAGATAATATACTTATGGTGTTAAAATGCCAAAAAAAGCAAAATCAAAAAGCAAGCACAAATCCGTGCAAATGTGGAAAATGTACGAAGTCAAAGACGGCGGCATAGTCCGCAAGAACAAGCAGTGCCCGAAGTGCAAAAAGAACCTCGCGCAGATGAAAAATAGAATCTATTGTGGCGGTTGCGGGTATACTGAAATCAAGAAATAAAATTTTTCTTTACAGATCATTAATTTAGCGCAAGCATTATTTGACAAGCGCGTCATTCATCAAGTTCGCCAATTATATTATTGTCCAAAAATTTCAGAAGGGGCTCCATGCTTTCAGGAACTTTAAACAACAACATATACTTCTTTCCGATTTCAATAACCGTCTCGCCATATTCTATTTTGATTTCCGATCCTATTTCGTTCTGCGGCAAGTAAGTTATTTTTCCACCCGTTGGTATGCGAAAGCCGTCACTATTTCCTTTAATCTCAACAGATTCTCCGAGTTTTGCATCTTCAAGAATTCCGCCATCAGTCAAAACCTCATATATTCTTGAAAGATTGTATTCCATAAAATAAATTAAAGTAAACTTTTTTAAATTCCATGCAATAGCACATCATAGAAATCGACAAATAATGAAGAATATCTTTAAAGGTCAGTTTCTCTTACGCCGGAAAAAATTCCGAGAATAAGAAGAACTGCACCTATTGAAACCATCGTGCCCTGAACACTCCAGTCCATCATTATACCGACAGCAAGATTCAGCGCGGCTGCTAAAAAGCGCCCAAGCATCGAAATAGCTGAAAGCATTGTCGCGCGCTTGCCTGAAGGAATATGGATGTTAAAATATGATGAAAAAAGCGGTGTACGAAGGCCTCGAAATCCCATTATTGCAAAAATCAGGATAATCGTAATTGCAAAATTTTGCGTAAACGCTCCGGCAATAAATGCAATGCCCGGAATTAAAACCGTTGCCCGAATCAAATTCCTTTTTCCGAAAAATGCGTCAAGCCGCGCAATCTGCGACAGAAGCAGTATCGCAAAAATATTCATTCCCGCCGAAATCCATCCGTATTGAAATATCTCGGCGCCGGAATTCGCAAGCATCACCTGATAGAGCCATAATATATAATACAGCATAGTTCCGCCAAGAATTGAATCAATAACAAGCGGCCGTAATTTCGGATGGTTTTGAATGTATGATATGCTTTCAGCAATTATTCTGAAATAATGCTTTTTCGCACGCAAAATCTTACGTTTTGGCTCTTTTAATGTCATTGCAACAAACCCTGCAAAAACAGCAGGGATTCCGGTAAATATCATCGGATAATTCATGCCGAATTTTACGGCAATAATGCTTCCAATCGGCGATGCGATTATGAATGCGAGAGAAAGCGCCATAGAATAGCGCGCAAACACGCTTTTTGAATCGTTTGTTCTGCGCAATGTCTTTAATGTATCATAAATTATCGCTTCATCAGCTCCTGAAATAAACGATAAGCCCAGAGCCCAGAGAACTTCGCCGAGCATAAAAACGTAGATGTTCGGAACGCTGCCATATATGAACGCCGCAAGGGCTATTGAAAAACAGCCGATAATTATCGATTTTTTCCTGCCGAATTTATCTGCAAACGCGCCTGTCGGAACCTCAAAAACAGCCCATGCGAAGATAAAAAGCGATTGCAAAAGCATAGTTTCCGAAAAGGTCAGGCCACCCCAAACGGTAAAAAACGGTATTGTCACGGCTGCGAGAAAGTGCATATTGATGAAAAACTGAATCAAATTCATCTTTTTGATATTCGCAAGCATAAAACCACAGAATCCGAAAACACGCATCAAAAACAACAAAACAAGAACAATTATCTGCGCAACCTATATATAGCTAAAAAAGGCAATAAAACATATGAAGCGCGAGGTCCAGCTGCTCATTCTTGCAGAAGTCATTTTTCTTTTCGGCTCAGGGCTATACGGGCCAATCTACGCAATATTCGTGCAAAAAATAGGCGGCGACATACTTGATGCAGGGGCTGCGTATGCGCTTTTTCTGATTTCCATGGCAACGCTTGAATACCCTGTAGGAAAACTAATGGACAAATACGGGAAGAAATATTTCCTGTTTTCCGGATATCTGCTTGCGACTGTCGTTATTTTCGGATATATGTTTGTAGAAAACGTGATGCAGCTGTTCATACTGCAGATCCTTATGGGTATAGCGTTTGCAATAGGCGACCCTTCCTGGGATGCCTGGTTCTCTGATATAATCCCGAAAAAGAAAAGCGGATTCGATTGGGCTGTATTCCACATGGTCGCAGGATACAGCGCGGGATTTTCAGCACTTATCGGCGGCGCGGTTGCAAAA
Source organism: Nanoarchaeota archaeon (assembly GCA_018897155.1). NCBI lineage: Archaea > Nanobdellati > Nanobdellota > Nanobdellota archaeon. The sequence continues at coordinate 26,303 of JAHILE010000003.1, forward strand.
TACCTCGGGTTCTCAACACTATTTTTCATAGGCGGAATGATTGCGATATTCAGCGCGTTTACCGTGCTTTCAATAAACGAAATGCAATTCGGCAGCAGACGGCGCGGCAAACAATCCAATAAAATCCATCATAGAGGACACGGATTTAAAAGGCGTGTGAAAATGAAGAGTCATTGAATCGTAATTTATTTCCCCCACCCACCAAGTGTCGTTTGCTTTCTCTTTTTCGCCGCCTCGTCAAGCTTTGCGAACATGGATTCCATTCTCTCGCGCGAGAAATTATGCTTCTGGACCATAATCTCAAGGACTTTCTCGCGGTCAAATGCAGGCGCATCAAGCGAATAATTGTGCAGGACCGGCGGACTTTTAAAGAAATCGAAAATGTCGCGCGGGTCTAGATCATAATTCCATTCAACTTTTTCAAGGACTTTATCCAATTCCTTGTGCTCCAAAACAAGCTTGAGCGCCTTTTTTTGGCCAATGCCAAGAATTCCGCCGGGATTGTAATCTGTTCCGACAAGAATGCCAAGAATTATGAGCTGGTCATGAGTGATTTTAAGGTCGGCAAGAGTCTTGTCAAGAAAGATCATCTCAGGCTTTATCTCGCGATAAATTGTTGTGCCCGGAATCTTTCGCTTGCCGGTGATGTTCAAATTGCGCACAAGCCGTGGAGCCCCAAAAAGCATTGAATCCATATCCTGCGACACCGAAGCATAAGCGTCGCGGTTCTTTGCGAGATATGCAGCCTGCGCCTCGCCTTCTGACGGCGCCTGAATAATCGGTATTCCAAGCGCGCGAAGCAGCTCCTTTGCCTCATCAATCATTTCAGACGTTAGTTTTGTCGCCATCTGCGCCTGCTTTTTCGCCTCTGCTTCGTCGCCCGATTCAAGGGCTTCCTCGCGCTTTTTTTCTGCAATCTGTTTTGCTGCGACGCGGGAATTTACTGTCGCGCTCTTGAACTGTGGCCTAGGACCATCGAAAACATAAACCAGCTTGATGTTATGCTGCATCAGGTTTATGCTGCGGTAAAATATGCCTGAAAGATGCGACGTGACATTTCCTGAAAAATCCATGAGCGGCGTGCCGTCCTGCTGGCGGATTATTGTAAGAAACTGATAAAGCGTGTTGAATGCATCCATTGCCAGGGTTTTTCCTGCAAGCGCTTCTGCAGATGTTTCTTCTTTTGTGACAATGTCGCTAATCTTGACGCCCATAAATATCTATAAAAGCTTTGTTTCTCATTTTAATATATCTTTTAGGGGATATTCTATGCCAACTGTTGATATGAATCTTTGTATGAAATGCTTTGCATGTGTCGGTGCGTGCCCGAATGATGCGATTTCTGATGCGCCCGAAGGCCCGAAATTTGACAATAAGAAATGCAAAAAATCATACCGCTCAGACGGCAAGCTTTTGAATCCAAAAAGTATTGCAAATGATTCAAAATGCGGAATTTGCGCCGAAATGTGCCCTGCAAGCGCGATAAAAATTTGAATGCGTACTTAACAGATCCCAACAGTTTCTTGCCCAAATCAACGTTCAAAAAGTAATATCATCACTGTAATTCCGGCAATAAAGGCAATAAGATGAACCGCTGATTTTGCAGGATTTGTCTCCTTATGAAGCTCGGGTATCAGGTCAAAACCTGCGATGTAGATAAACCCGCCTGCTGCAAAAGGCACTAAATATATTGAAAGATCTGCCCCTTTTGTACCGAATGCCAAAACAACCGCAACGCCAAGAATAGAGGCAAGCGCAGACATAAAGTTGAAGAAGAGCGCCTTTTTCTTAGAATATCCTGCGTGAAGAAGGACACCAAAATCACCTATTTCCTGGGGGATTTCATGCAAAATAACTGCAAGCGTTGTAGCAATGCCAACAGGAATTGACGCCAGATAACTTGCGCCAATAACAAGCCCGTCGATAAAGTTATGTACGCCATCTCCGATCAGGTTCATGAATGCGACGGGATGATGATGATGCTCCGACGCCGGAATATGGCAGTGCCTCCAGTGGATAAATTTCTCAAAAATAAAGAACACTACTATTCCGCCAAGAAGACTGATGGAAACCGACATGCTAAAACCCTGCGCCTCGACGGCTTCAGGCAATAGATGTAAAAACGCATCGCCAAACAAAGCTCCGGCCGAGAAACTAACAAGAAAAAGCAGCACTTTTTCAAGAGTCCGCTCTTTCATCGGAAACGTAAAAAGCCCTATAAACGATAGCAGGCTCACAAGAATAACGCTTCCCAACGAATATGCCCATGCATCCATCTTAAATCAGTGCACAAAACGTTTATAGGGATCTATGAAGACATATCAAGGCATGCAAGCTTTAAATCATCTCGTTGGCACTCGAAGCTTTAAAGCAAAGCTTTAAATACTCCAGTAACCATTTAAGAGTAGTCATTACATTAAATGAGCAACTCAACAGTTGCATAAGCCAGTGCAACTCAAGAGGAATATATAAACAACACCAAGAGAACAAGCTTATATACTCGTAGTGACAAATAAAAAGGAAGTAATAAAAATCCTGCTCATCAGCTTCGAGAAAACGAGGCTTTTAAACAGGGTAAATTAAAAATTTAGGTGTTAAAAATGGCTATAAACTTTACAGGAATTGTTGGTAAACTTGCCGGCCTGGGCTTCTATAGTTTTGTCCTTCCCTGGCTGTTGTTCTTCGCCGTAATTCTCGGCGTACTGAACGTGACTAATATCTTCGGCAGTAAAAGAATTAACGCAATAATCTCTGCTGTGATCGCATTTTTTATAACTGCATTCACTCCGGCAGGCGTCTCGCTTGCAACGTACTTCACCACACTCTTTGGTGTAGGTGCAATGACTATCGCAGTACTATTAGTAATAGTGCTGCTTGGCGGTGCGCTTGGATATAAGGTAAAAGACTACGAAACCAGTGCCTGGGTAAAACCCCTCATCGGTCTTGTAGTTATTGCTCTTGCAGTTCTTGCATTTGGCGCAGCAACAGGAACAGATGTCTCAGTTGACCTTCCAGGTCTTGACAGCGACACGTGGACAATAATATTTATACTTGTCTTTGTGCTGCTCGCAATTTGGTACGCTGATGAAGGCGCTCCTGCAGCTGCTGGCGAAGGTAAGAAAGACAAATAAATTAAACTAACAAATTCATTCGGAGCGGAGTAAAATCCGCTCCTTTAAACTTTTTTAGATATTTATATTTCTTCATTCACAATAAATCAACAAATAAATGCTTAAGTGGGATAAGATAACTATGGCTAATATTTTTTCAAAAATGCTGGCAAACCTCACAAACCTTGGATTCTACGACTTCGTGCTTCCATGGCTCATGTTTCTTGCAATAATTTTCGGGCTTCTGCAAAACAAAAAAACAATAAGCGAAGACCCTGCAGTAAACGGCGTAATCTCAATAGTCGCGGCATTTTTCATCGCATACATAGCACGCGGAATGTTTTATACCCAATTTTTCGGCATATTCGGAGGGGTAATTGCGGTATTTTTGATATTGATAATCTCTCTTGCAATGTTCGGAATAAAGCCGGAAGAGGCTCTTGGCTCGAACAAAACAGCACTAAGCATAGGCATTGCAATAATAATTCTAATGGTATTCATTGCTTCCGGCGCGTTTGAGGAACTATTCAAGACATCAATAGACGGTGATACTGTAGCAACAGTCCTTATTCTAATCGCCCTTCTTGGCGCAGCCGCTTTCATTGGCGGTGGCGGAAAGGACTAAGCTATAAAACATTCTGAATAACAATATAGCGCATGGAAATTCTATTCGTGACTGGAAATAAAGGCAAATTAGATGAAATTGCGCAATTTCTTAAAAACTCCGGCATCACCCTCATACACAAACACCTTGACTTAGTCGAGCCCCGAAGCGAATCATTGGCAGAAATCGCAAAGGAGAAGGCAAAAGACGCTCAAAAAACGATAAATGTACCCTTTATTGTCGACGATTCGGGTCTCTTTATTGACTGCCTGAACGGCTTTCCCGGCACAAATTCAAACTGGGTGTTCAAAAAAATCGGCTATCCGGGCATATTAAAGCTTCTGGAAGGCAAAAAAGAAAGAACCGCCGCTTTCAGGTGCGCGGTTGCGCTCGCAATTCCAGGCAAAGAGATTATGATATTTGAGGGCGAAGAACACGGCATCATCGCAAATGAAGAGCAGGGTATAAAAGGTTTTGGTTATGATCCTATATTCATACCTGACGGCAGCACAAAAACATGGGGCGAAGCGCCCGATATAAAGAATATTCACTCGCATCGGCAGCAGGCGATTGAGAAGCTAATTAAATGGATTAAGGAGAATCCGCGGGCTTTCTCGCAAGAATTGTAAGGTTAATCCTCATTTCGAACCCACCACTATTCAGCTTTGGGTTCGAAAGCTTGAAATCCTCACAATCGCCCAAGGATTTCATGACCTTCCTAGCGCGTTTATCAAACGTTCCCGCGTCTTTCTCCTCAATCGCGCCCAACTTTTGTAGCTCATCAAGCGTTTTGTCTGAAACTTCAAGCACTTTCAGGCCTGCGGCTTGGATTGCGCGCAAATAATCCTCTTTTGAGCGCCGGTAAAGCTCCAAAAACACAGGCTTTCCGCGGGAATCGTTGAAAAGACTTACGTTATAGCGCAAATTGCCTCTTTTATCTTTCTTGCAATCCGACTCTTTAGGTGGATTGACAACAGTTATCATGACATATCCGCCACTACGTGTCACGCGCGCCATCTCAACAATCGCTTTTTTGTAGTTTTCTATGTGGTTTATAGCCCAACTTGAATTCACAAGATCAAAAACATTGCTCTTCCAGCACAAATACAAGGCATATTCTGCAATAACTCTCTCTTTCAGGCGTATTTTTGCAAACTTTATCATTCCTTTTGAAATATCAGATGCAAAAACTTTCGCTTTCCATGTTCTTTTGAATGCTTCAGCCACTCTGACAGTGCCAGTACCAATGTCAAGCACACAATTCCCCTTCAAATATATCTCATATTTTCTAAAAAGATACTTTTGCGAAGCAAATTCTATTGCTGAACCAAGCGAATCTTGTCTGCAATATGGATGAATGTCATACTGACCGGCAAATTTATTGTAACTCTTTTTTATTGATGCCATAAAATGCCTTTTCGAATATTTTTATTCTGAATTATATTTGCAGACAAAACAATAAATACAAAATAACGCTCAAATCAGCCTTTAAAAAATGTCTTGCGTCTTTAGAGCCAGTAAAGACATACTAAAGACATCAAAAGACATGAAAGACAGCAACGACTTAGAAGAAGATAAATGAACGCATTGAGAAAAAAAACATTTAAATACTTGAAGAAACAATAAGGGCGTGGTGTGGAAGGATTGCTATGGTTTTTGTGTGTCTTGTCGCATGCATGCGTTCATAGCGCATGTTAGCGATTATTCATATCAAAGATTGAGGAAAGTCCCCCCACGGATGCAGAGATGCATTTAATCCCAGAAAACTAGGGCGCCGGGAGGCGCGGCAACGTATTAGAAACGATACAGAAGGCAGTTAAGGATGAATGTTTATGACGTTTCTGCCATTCTGATGAAACGTAACGTCCATGCGTGCAAGTCGAACGACGCGCGCGAAGCAATTCGCGTCCTCAGAAAGTCTTGAAACCTTGCGAAAGTGAGTGTTTCAAGCTTTTCAACCCATGGTTGAAAATGAGGGAGTCTAATGCGATAAAATCTATCAGCACCGGCAATTGCGCCGGATGTAAAGACGGATTGAACAAAAGGGGGCTTACTCTCCACACCAATCATTTATTTCTTAGGCCGCAAAGACAAATGTCTTAAGGCTTTTTTTCTTTTGGCTTAACTTCATTATAACATTCTAAAAACAAACGATTATCCGGATTGAACATCTTGCCGTTTTCAAGAACTTCATCCAAATACGTGCGCTCCTTAGCTCCAATAGAGCCGTATTTTGAAGGATCCTGTTCAAAAAGCCTTTCTAAATCGCACACAAATAAAAAGGGATTGAGCGGAGTCCCAAGATGCAAAACATTTGGAATCGCGCCAAGATAACGGAATTCAGATGTTTTTGAAGCATTCGTTTGCTTAAAACACCCTGATATTACATATATCGCAGGCCCGTCGAAAAATAATTTAATCGTCAGTTCGCCATCGCGAGTCTGATAGCGATACTTTCTAACGGAGTTTTCCAAAAAATCTGAGTTTTCATCCATATCAAACGCCAAATGTGAGTTTTGGATTATTAACTGAATAGGTAATAACTTCTATAGAGTAATAAACAACCCAAAGATTTAAATACTATTGGGTGCATAGTAGTACTTTGTTATAGTACTAACAATGTATTATTACAAACATTCATTTTTTCCAAACTCTCATTAATCCAAAGCCGTATGCTGATTTTTAATCAAATTATGCATATGCTAGGCGTCACGTCTTGTAAGACATTGAAGACGCTCGCACTAGTTCTGAAAATATTTGAAAATAGGCGCGCATTCTGCCGTGTCTGGCTTGCGGTTTTGAGGGAGTGAAAGAATAACACATAAACACGGCGGCTCCTCAGCCGCTTGTTAGCTTTTTTCAATTTTTACCCAAACTTTGGGTGAAAAAAGCGCTGGGGAAGGAGGAAAAGGTGAACATAAAATCATTATTGGTTCTAATTCTCGGCATTTTTCTTTTCTTCTGGAGCCTGACAAACTTTGGAGGAGGCGAATTTGCCGAGGAGTACATACCCTATGTTTTTGGCGGCATTGTTTTGGCAGCAGTTATTTTTTTGCTGCGCCGTCGCTAATTTTTTTCTTCCTTAATATATCATTAATAGACACATATCTTCAAAACAAGCGCCACATTAAAAAATAAATAACCTCAATCCCCCCATTTATGCTCAGGATTTCGCGGAATTATTATCCACGCAATTATGTAAAGCAAAAAACCGCTGCCGTAAACCAATATTGAAACCGCCCATATCAGCCGAATTATAACGGGATCAACATTCAAGTATTCTGCAATCCCTCCGCACACGCCGCCAAGAATCTTCTCTTTTCCTGAACGGTATAACCTTTTGATTGGTTTTTGCCCTTCATTTGCTGCAGTTCCTTTGCTTGCTTTCCGGTCTGTTTTTTTCATAAAGACATCCTCATCGTAATTTCGATTCCATCCTTTGTATTCTTCTTAGAATTTCGTTATTCTGTGCACGTATATCCTCTATCTCGTCAAAAAGCCGCTTCTCTGTATATGTCAATTCTCGGCTAGAATTTATTGCAGAATCAACAGCTCTTTCAGGAATATTGCTATTTAAATCAGGAAACCCGACAGGCGTATTCATATTCTGAAAGCTGCTCGCTTGAGATGGGGGTGGCATATTTGAACTAGTTTCTTGCTGTCCAAAAGCATCTTGTCTTACCTGCAATGGAGGTGGCGGTCTTGGAGGTTCCATGCGATCGAGATCGTCATTAAAATCAAGGGGGTTTGCATTAAATTCTGTGTCGGGATCTCCAAATCTTCCGAATTCATCAGTGCGTCCAAACTGGGCTGTTGAAGGCGCGGGTGCCTGAGTAACATGCCTTTGATTGAACTGATTGCCGAATTTTTCCTGTCCGGCAAGGACGCGCTCAGACACAGATGAACCGGCTATGCCTACTTGAGGCGATTGAAAGGACTTTCCAAATGCAGAAGGCCGCGAAAAAGCAGAATCGATTTTAGAATCAATATCGTTTTTGTCCCCACCACCACCGAAACTGGATTTTAGCTTACCTAGAATTCCGATAATATCACCAATGATATTATTGGAATTTCGAGTATATAATGATTCGCGAGAATAACATATCCTTTAATGACCTATTTGGAAAAGAAAAAAAATATTAGTTCTTCTTTCGCTGAAAAAGAAAAACTAAACTAAATATTCCGAGTATCACGAACCCCAAATTTGGGAATTCAGGAACTGGGTTCGGCGGAGTTCCTGTGGGGGTTGGCGTTGGTGTTGTTGTTGTTGTCTGCTGCTGCGCCACAACAGACCGCTCGCTGTGGCTAGTACAGTCAAACTGCACCAGTTTACGAGCGACTTCTTGCAAGTTGGCTTTTACAAGAAGTTCTCCATCAACCTTTTTGCCCCCAAATATTTCATTGAAGCTTGCGCTTCTCTTTTCATTGGGGTTAAGGTCTAAGCGGTACAGCTTCGTACCCGCAAACCATAAATCCATCCTTGCAAAATCGCTGGATGGATTGCGAGCCCAAACGCCGCATGTTTCGAGCCCCCAACCAATTGGTTTCGGGATTGATGTTACCACCTTTGGCGACATCGCGATTGGTGTCGCGGTTGGTGTAACCGTTAGCGACGAGACGTTCGTTTCAACAGGTGTTTTTAGCCCCACCAGAAAAAATGTTGCAAAAAGCAACACAAACAATATCATACCTATTTCTTTCTTCAAGATGTTTCATCTCCTTCCTTATTTTTATCTTTTCAGAATTCATTTCACGCAAGACACCTAATTTTATAAAAACAAAGCCAATGCTATCTGTTTTGTCTTTTTCAGCCGAAGGCTGAAAAGCTTGCCGCAAGGCATGATTTCTCTTGCGCGCCTTCCTCATTCTTTATTCAAAAATGATTCAGACGGCTCAAAAAAAACCGCGAAAGCGAAAAACAAGATAGTGCATACCTCGTTTTAAAAAGTGAATTTTGTGAAAGCATAACTGCGATGAATCGTCATTACTATTAAAGACTAATTATTTAAAGCTATGTTTCACAAACGTTTTTTTATACAACCTTCACCAATAGTATACTATGTCCGAACATTCCGGCAATCATGGCGCGAATAAACCCGCTGGCAAATGGGATCCTTTATTGGCGGAAATAGAGGGTGGAAGTAGCAGATGGGATCCTACAAACCATCCTGTCGGATATATTCTTGGAGTAAGCCCGGGATTCTCGCAAATGGGACAGGGTGAAGAACGCCTGATAAACATGGGCTTGGCAAGAAAGATAGTGAAAGCCGCGCGCCTTGGCTTCGACTTCACCGAAATCGATTACGAAGCGCTTTCTGAAATGTATGAACCGTATGTCGACAAGCTGATAAAACACGTCAAGGAAGTGCAGAACATGGAGGTCGGCCTTCACCTTCCTGTAAAAGTGGATCTCTGCATAGCGAATGCATTCGAATGGAAAGAGATGCATGAAATTCTGCGCAAAGGTGCATATTCGGCAAGAGAAGTAATCGGCGCAAAATTCTTCCTATTCCACACATCATCAAGAATAAGGCCGCATGTTACGTTTACTGTAGGGCATCAGGAACATAGTGTGCAGCAGAATTCATTCAGCGGAATGAATCTCGGGCAGTGGATGAGTGAAGTTGACAAAGGCAATTTCACGGACCCAAAAACCGGAAACAATATAAAATTACCTTCTGGAAAAAGCATGCAGCAATGGTTCAAGGCGAGATTTACAAAGGTACTTTTCCATGTTATGGGGCTTGCAGGAGATGTAGGGATGCTGACTTTCCTTGAGAGGCATGAAGATTTTAGAAAAGGTGCAGAAGAAGCTGGAAAAGAACTGGGCATATTACGCGACAAAATTTGGTTCAGTACTGTGAAGAACAAAATGCTTGAAAAATATAGTGAAAACGCAGAAAATGCGCAATCAATCATTAATAGCCGAAGAGAGTATTACCGTAGGCTATATTCTAATCAGTTCTCAGGTGCCCAATTAGAGCAGGTAATCGATCAGCAGCTAAGAACCGATAGAGAATATAATAGTGCTCTTGATCAGATTCAGGGAACTATTCCAATAATCAGAGAAATACAACGTGCAGTGCATGAAAAAGATTTGTCATTCGGTTACCAGCAAGAACGTGAAAAAGAAGAACTAATGGCGCAATGGGTAAATGAAGGTGTGCGCCCAGACGAAACTTTAGGAAAACTCTCGCCAAGATACAAAAAGCATCAGACCTATCAAGAAGTAATACATTATGTACAGCGTACGGATTTTGACAAAGTATTCGATTTTTGGACAACAAAGGGTTCTGAATGTGAAGAACAGGTTGCATACAGGGCTGTAGCAAAATATATGTACTGGATAAAGGATCCTATTTGGATGGACATCGTAGGCGATTACGATCCGGATAGCATAATAAAATGTGCGGATTTAGGAAGATCACAATACAACAAAGATATTTTCAAGGAATTTGACATAACCGGTGAAAAAAAGCATTTTGAAGAAAAAAAATCCCACAGCGAAAAAAAGAAAACTACTGTCGATGAACTTGTTGAAAAGATGATCACCGCAGTCGCCTGCAAGTATATTGAAGGGCATTTGTATGTCAGCGGCGATATCTTGGGCATGGCCGCTGAATTCCCTGAATTCAAGCACCTAAAAGACGAATCAGTTTACAAATACACAAAAGATGCAAAAATGATGATTTTCATCGAAACCTCAATGCCGCCTGAAGGCCAGGAAGGAGAACTAAGGATTATGTCTGCGCACGACCATGTTACATTGGTCAAGCATCTTGACAAAGGCGAAATCACCGGATATACAATGGACTTTGAGCATCTTACAGTAAACTTTGTGAGAGTTACGGATGATATAAAAAGCCTTAAAGAAGGCGATGCGAAATACATCAAAATGATGCATATCAATGCTCCAAGACCAATAATTGGAGCTCACGCCCCCATACCGCTCATGTCGCACGATATGTTTGTCATATACGAATGGCTTTTTGATCTGCGAAAAAAAGGCATGAAGAACGCATATTTCATCTGGGAAATGGGAGGATTTGGCATTGACCAAAGCGCAATAGCTTTCAGAAATATGGTTATTGAACTTGCTAAAGGCACGGGCCCGAAAGACCTTCCGCAGGAATTCTATGGCATTGACGACACTTTATGGGCTGCACAGCACGTTGCAATAAGAAACCACGGCTTAGACCCACTAAAAGGCATGATAATGGTGCCTGAAGTCGACCACGGAGTTTTTTCTAAGGCTGCGCATGAAAAAGGAAAGGCGAAAGAGTGGGAGGAGGAGAAGTACAAATATTAAAATAGCGCGTTAAAGCCCCAGAACTCTTACAATCTTTGCGCGCAAATTTCCTGCAAATTCTTTTCCTTTATCATTCAAAGCATATATTTTTCTCTGCCTCTTGCCCTCGACTTTTGTTGCCATCTCGACAAATCCTTTTCTCTGCATTGCAGAAAGAAGCGGATATATCTGGCCGGGGCTGAGAACCTTTCCTGTTGCTGCTTTGAACTCCTTCATTATGTCATAGCCATGAGCAGGGCCTTTTGATAAAATAAACAGTACATAAAGCTTTGTGAGATTTGTGATAAATGATTCTTCGCGTTTCATAAATTATCTTGGTTGCAAAGATTTAAATATGTTATTGCATTATATATCTTTTAATGACTCATAATATAAAAAAGTAAATACTAGTATAAGCCGCCTGCCTGTAAGACCTACCCAAGAGCATGGGAAGAACCGGCAAGCGGACATAAATATAGTGTCTCCGCGGGAAGCTTACTTAGTAAGCAGGCAACGACAACCCGCGAAGACTGAGCGGGAGTGTGGGGGTTTTAAAAAAGATCGTTGCCCCATCATAACGCAAAAAGCGTTTTGATGATTGAAAATAATCGCGTGAGAGCCAATGCCGACACATCGACTCTCGGATGTAAACGCCGGAGCAAGCGCATTACAAGAAATTTACAAGAATAACAATATCCTCAATGTCTTGCTGTCTTTTGTGAAGACAAGCATCAAAGCGTTCAATTAAAATAATTGAATGACATTATTTTTAAAAAAGTGTTTTGAAACATGAATAAATTACCGAATAATTCGGCAAATATTGCGTTCTACCCAATACAGTTGATATTATGGCATCCGGAGTATAAAAATGTTTTTATCACTATTGCGCCACAACGTCGCTACTCAAACCCGATTTTTTTGAACTTCTCGCCCTTGTGCAAAGATTCAAAATCCGCAATAGAAAGCACAAACGGCCTGTTTGTTTCGCTAATCCTTTTTGCCGCCATCTGCATAAGCGCGTTTTTAACTCTCACATTTGCTGCAACAAAATATGCGCCCTCGTTCGCCACATTACCCTCAAGCATGGCGCGCTCAAGGCTTGACGCAAGAACGGCTTTCAGCTGCCTGTCTTTTTTTGAAAGAATCCAAACACTGTCAGCCCGATTAACTGCCCATCCTTCACTCCTGAAAAGCTTTTCTGCTGCAACGGCAAATTCCGCGGCGTTGATTTCCTCACGCGGCATCCCGAAAGTCCTTGAAAATGCTGCAGCACCTTTGTTTGTCAAAAAGTAGAAAATAGAATTTTGGCGGTACACTTTTGCGCTGCGGAATCCAAGATATCCGTCAGATACCAAGCGGTTCGCATTCTTCTTGAATGTGCTGCCCGACATCGAAATTCCGCCGTAAATCTCTGATGTTGCGGATGCATCGAATCTGCCAAGAACGCGCATAATCTTAAGGCATGCGTCAGGCAAATCGATTTTCCCGGCATCCTTTTGCACTTGCGGTTCGCGTATTTCCAACTGCTCGCGCGGAATTTGCGGCGCAGTCGGTGAAGAAACATCCTCTTTTTCTTCCATAATTTCAACAGGCTCTGTTTCGGCATGCTTCGGCTTTTCATGATGATGCTTTTTTCTTTTCATATGGTCCCTTATGCGCGAGGCCTCAGACAGCGGCGGCTCAATCACAGTTTCTTCAGGAAGCTCCGGCGCAATTTGCGCAACCATTTCATCGGTAATTGTGCCTTTATTCACTTTCGCATGCGGGAATCGTATAAGGAATGGATGCGGAAAACTAAGGCGGCGCGCAAGCAAAAAGCCGTCGCCCACAGGAAGCTGGCGCAGATAAGTGCCCTCTGTCCGGTAATCGAGGCCAAGCATGCTGCATGCGTCCTGAATGTCTGAAGAATACTGCGTGTCAAGCCCGAGGTTCATGTAAATATGAGTGCTGGTATTTCCAAGAGCAGGATAGCTAATAAGGGACGGGTGCTGGTCAACATAAATTATGCCCATTCCGAGCTCTCTTACCTCGCGGAAAACAAGGTCAATAACGCTTTCAGTACCCATCTTTTTCGACTTCTCGCGATTCAGGACATGGTGTGCCTCCTCCAAAACAATCACGCCCTGCAGCTGCTCCTTTGTGTTTCTTACAATCAGCCAATCACGGATCCACTGCAGCAGGATTTCAATGAAAAAGGTTTTGTCGTTCGTTGCAAGAGAATCAAGCTCAAGAATAGTAATTTTATTGCCTTCGAAAAAACTCGATGGAAGAACACCTTCGTTTGTGTCAAAAATCTCGCCCGTTTCACGGAAACAAAGCGATTCAAGCGGCCTCTGTGCAGTCACGATCCAATTCCGCTCTCTTGCCGAGTTTTTATCGCTTTCAAGCTCGTCAAGCAGATATTTTACGCCGCGCAATTGCGGAAAATCAAATCCGTTCGCTCCGCTCTCGGCTTTTCGATTTGCAATCGAAAATGATTTTGGGTTCTTAAAAACCGTATCAAGAGCCTTTAATATGATGTGCCTCCCGCCGCCCAAAAGCCAGTAAGCATGGTCAAAAATCTCTGCAAACTCCTTTATCCACTGCGAAACTTCAACGCCTGCCGGCGGGCGCAGCGGATTGAACTTGAAAGGCGAAAGATTTCTTCCGACAGTGAAAATCTGGACACGGTCCTTTAATTCCGGAATATTTATCAAATCGCGGTAATTTCTTTTTGAGAAATCAAATATCAGAACAGGCACACTTTTTTCCGAAAGCTGATTGACAAGGCTGTGAACCACATTAGTTTTTCCATATCCCGAGGAGCCGAAAATACCTATATGAGTCAAGAACATACTGCTGTCAAGATTAAAAGGATAAAGAGCCCGCTTTCCGTAAAGCGCAGTGCCTATAAAAACATCGCCCTTTGCTGCTGTTTCGCGCGACGGCGCCTCAATCAGCACGCTGTCTTTTAAGCTTTCGTCGGCAAACGCTGCTGCTTTGACCGCATCAAGCATTTCTATTACGCGCTTTTTTGTCTCTTCATCGCCCAAAAGATACGCCTGCTCAATTTTGAGCGCGTTATCTTTACCAAGAACAGGAACGAGCTTTTTTATCTCGTTTGCAATTTCGATGCGGACAAAATCAGCCATTTTTTATCATTCTCCATTTTTAGCCATTCACAATATTCATTGGGTTTGAAAGCCTTGAACGAAGTGAAAGGATTTTATTTGGATAAAAATCATCTCGTTCGCTGACAGCGAATTCGAAGCTTTTGAACATTCGTTCAAAAAGCCGAGAGCGAACGGATTTTTAACCATTTACCTCTGCATTGGGTTAAAATCACAATATTACAAAAGACATAACAGTAGGACTTAAGACATATTGTGGATAGAAGTATTTAAAACTTCGCCAACGCAAATGCGAAGTTTTAAAGCCAAGAGCGTAGCGAATGTATTTAAACATTTTAAATCTTTGCGTTGTTTAAAACAGATAAGCTCAAAAGCCTATAGCGAATTAAATAAGGAATAGTTCAAACTTCTCCCCCGCCCCACTCTGTTCTTGCCCATCGGCGATAGCCATCGTTTTTCTTCTTTGGAGGCTTTTCCTCCTTCTTTCCTTTTAGCCGATTTATGAGCTTGCGCACGGCCTTTTCTACATCCTCTTTTATGTCGCAATATATACAGTAAGGAAGGCTTCGATATCTTGAATATTTTGCGCTTATAACCATAAACATCACTTTACCCCAATACTTTCAAAAATTCCCGCAATCTTGCTCTCCATCTCATGCCGCTCCTCTAGCTCGCGCAGTTCAGTCGTTATCTCAAGCAGGTCGCGCCAGAATTGCACGTTTTCCTTGCGTTTTTCTCGTGCGAGAAGAGATATATCCAGCATAAAATCGCGCTTGTCTGATAGTTCCGAAAGCGTGCGCATGAACTCCTTTCTCTGCACAATATCCTCATTCACTTCGGCAATTATCTCGCGATTGACGCGCTTTCTATCATCAACAGCCGTTTTCAATTCTGCGATTCGCTCGCCCAAGAAACGCACGCGGTCAAACAGATTTCCGATTATTATCGGGCTGATGCGCTGAAGCGACTTTATTTCCTCGTCTTCTGCACGAGGCATTGTTTCTCTTTCGCGCACCTTGATTATCTTCTCTTTTGGCTCCTTTTCAAGATAGGGCTCCTCTTTTTCAAGAAACTGCTGCGGCTCGGGCTCTTCAAGTTCACGATAGTCGTCCTGCGGCTTGATGTAGCGCTTTGTCAGATCAGCAACTTCTTTTGGAGGGCGAACCATAAGCATCACATTTTTGAATTACGAAAGACGCAGCAATAGGACTTAAGACAAACGTCAATTACAACCGTGTTTACAGATATATTCGTGAAAGGTGTATTTAAAGGTTTGATAAATATCTTTTAATGATATATTGAATTTGAAAGCTTATAAATATCGGATAACAAAATAAATATACTATCCGATATTGAAGGAATTTTATGCAAAACGAACTGCGCGATAATTTAATATTCCTGCGCATTGAAGAAAAGAAGCGCCGTTTAGACAATATACGACCTCTTTCAAAATCCGCACTTGAAAAACTAAAAGAACGTTTCGTTGTAGAATGGACTTATAATTCAAATGCAATAGAAGGCAATACGCTGACGCTAAACGAAACAAAACTTGTTCTTGAAAGAGGACTAACCATAAAAGGCAAATCTTTAAGAGAGCACTTTGAAGCAATAAATCATAAGAATGCAATAGCACATCTTGAGAGCATTGCCGGAAACAAAGAATCGATAACTGAAGACTTGATTAAAAAACTGCATGCTTTAATATTGAAAGAAATAGACGATTCTGAAGCAGGAATTTATCGCAGCGTGCGCGTCAGAATCCTTGAAGCAATATTCACTCCGCCGGACCCGCTAAAAATTCCTGCACTCATGTCCGAATTGATTAATTGGCTAAAAAATGAAAAATCACCTACTGTAGAAGTTGCTGCTTTAGCGCATTATAAACTGGTTCGAATACATCCCTTTATCGACGGAAATGGAAGAACATCAAGACTTCTGATGAACCTGATATTAATGAAAAACGGTTTTCCGCCTGCAGTAGTTCTTAATGCTGAAAGGAAAAAATACTGCGACAGATTAAAAAAAGCGGATTCTGGCGATTTAATGCCATTTGTAAATATGATGGCGCAATCTGTCGAGCGCTCGCTTGACTTGTATTTAGAGGCTCTGGAACCATCAAAATCAGGTGAAGAAAAAGCGCTCATTCCGCTCAGTGAAGCTGCAAAAGGAACGCCTTACAGCGCAGAATATCTGAGCCTTCTTGCGCGAACCGGAAAACTCGGCGCAATAAAAATCTCGAGAAATTGGGTTATTTCTAAGGACGAACTGAAAAAATACATCGAGAAAATGAAAAAATAACGCGCGTTCTTGCTGAAGTTGAGAAGGCGAAATGATTCTTAATCGCGACAAAATCCGCAAAAGGCGCGCAATATGTCTTTTAATGATATATTAGCGAAAAAAAGGGGGGAGAAAATCAAAACTTACGAAGGTCTATTGTTCCAATATTTTCATTGGAAAAATTAAGAACTCAAACATTAGACCTCTTGCATAATTATAAGGGCGTCAGCCCTTATATCTTTTAATTCCTGATGTTAACCGACAAACTCGTTCAAGTCAAACCCTTGGTTCATCA
>JAHILE010000004.1 GCA_018897155.1 Nanoarchaeota archaeon
AGCAGTTTAACGAGATATTGCGAAAATTAAAAAAGAAAGATTCTTCTCTTGCAATGCGTCTTTAAAAGGCAAAAGGAGAAAGCATATAGGACGCTGTGCTTACTAAAATGCGCTTAATCATCGCATATTCGCAGTAAAAAGCTTTAAAGGTTCGCTAAAGCCGAAAATATGCAAACCTTTAAATAGTTGCAATTAGATAATATTTTCATGTTTCAACAATTTATAAATAGAAAAGAAGAGCTGAATAGTCTTGAAGAACACTTTGTAAGCGGCAAACCTGAATTTATTCTCATATACGGCAGAAGGCGGGTCGGCAAAACAGAGATTATAACCCATTTTATTAAAAGCAAGCCAAGCATTTACTTTCTTGCGGAAGAAAAACGGTATGATGACAACCTGAATGAAATGAAGTCTATAATGGGCAATTTTCTGAAAGATGATGAGTTCGGGCGGATTAATTTCGAAAACTGGGCTCAGCTGTTTAAAAGTTTTTTGGAAAAAATATCCGAAAGAACAATCGTGGTAATAGACGAATTCCCTTATTTAGTTATGGAAAATAACGCAATTCCTTCCGAATTCCAGAAAATATGGGATTTGTATCTCTCCAAATCAGATAAAATCATGCTTGTGCTCGTAGGCTCGTCAATAAGCATGATGGAAAAACTGCTTGGAAGAAAGTCTCCGCTTTTTGGCAGAAGAACCGCACAGCTCGAGGTAAAGCCGGTTAATATATTCCAGCTAAAAGAATTTTTTCCGGAACGTTCGATAGAAGAATGCATAAACATTTACGGCTGCACCGACGGCATACCTTTGTATTTGAAGCAATTCGGCACAAAGACGGATGTATTTGAGAATATGAATAATATATTTTTCCGAAGGGATTCCCCGCTCTACAGCGAAGCCGAAATTTTAATGAAGCAGGAATTCCGTGAGCCTGCCAACTATTTTTCAATACTGAAAGCAATATCCTTCGGGAACACAAAACAGAATAAAATTGTGAACTATACAAACATAGACAAGAGCATAATCTCGAAATATCTGAAAAATCTCGAAGAAATACGGGTGATAAAAAGAAAATATCCCGTAACAGAGAGAAAGGAGACGAGAAAAAGCACAAGATATGCATTTTCGGATAACTATTTCATGTTTTGGTTTAGATACATTTATCCTGCAAAGACGCAGATAGAAAGCGGCTCTAAAGAGGCTTTTGAATCAATGAAGCGGACATACGATGCATATATGGGCTTTATTTTCGAAAAGGCGGCAGAGCAATTATTATTGATGTGCGATATGTTCGCATTCGCAAAGGTCGGCGAATGGTGGCACAAAGACTGCGAAATAGATTTAATTGCGTTAAATGAAAATAAGAAAGAGATTTTCTTTTTTGAATGCAAATGGATGATTTTAAAAGAAGGAACCGCAAGGAAAATACTTGAGGATTTAAAGATTAAATCTTTAGCGGTTGATTGGAACAACGGCAAAAGAGCAGAACGTTTTGGCTTGATTGCAAAACGAATTGAAAACAAGGAAAATCTGAAAAAAGACGGCTTTTTGGCTTTTGACCTCCAAGATTTTGAAAAAATTGCGTGACGATTTTATGAAAGCGAAAATCAACGGCTACATCAGCTCAATAATGGAAGAATCCGCACTGATAAAGGACAGCGGAATGCTCTTTCTTGCGGCTTTTGCCGGGAGTTTGTTCCTGTTTGTTGCGAATATCATGCTTTCCAAGCAGTTCGGCCCCGAAGGCTTCGGCAATTTCAAGACCGTGCTTTCGTTATTCTTGTTTCTTCCTGCTTTGATTGAATTCGGCGCAGGGGCAACACTAACAAAATACATCGCCGAGGGCAACACCGGAATAATACGATGGTTCCTTAAGTTGAGGGTTGTAAGTTACATAGTTGTTGGAGCGACAGTATTTATTTTCAGGGAGCAGATAGCTTCCGTGTTCCTCAAAAACGAAGCATTAAGCCATCTCGTCATTCCCGGACTAATTCTTTTCCTTTTCACATTCTTTGAAATCTTCAAGCCAATAGTGCAGGGTTTTCAGAATTTTAAATTATTGGGCGTATCGCAATTCCTGACAATGTTTTTCCAAGGTACATTCATCCTTGCTTTAGGATATTATTTCGGCGTTTATTACGCCCTTCTCGGGTGGGGATTAGCGTACTTGTTCGGCAATTTGCCAAATATAAATTATCTCTTAAAAAAGAAGCTCAACGGAAAAAAGGCCAATATCAAAAAGATATTCCGTAATTACAGCATTCCCGTGTATCTGATGATAATTCCTGGATTTGTCGGCGCTGCAATAATTCCAATCTTGTCGTTGTTCTTTTCACAGAAATTGATTGGGTATTATGCGTTTGCATTCACGTTTTATTCCGGGGTTTTGCTTATATCTACGGCGTTATCGTCAGTAATGTTTCCGAAAGTATCTGAGTTTTTCGGAGCAAAAAAGCATTTGAATGCTAAAAGCGTACTTATGAGGATTTTTGCAGTCTATACGCCGATTGTTGTATTGGGCGTTGCAGGAACTGCGATGTTATCTGAATACATTATCAACTTTATTTCGCCATCCTATCTTGCAGGCCTTTCAATATTTAAAGCGCTGGTAATCTTAGGCTTTATATCTGGATACGCGCAAGTATACAGAACGTATCTAACAGCAAAAGGCGATATGCGCTCTCTCACGATATGGACTCTGGCGCAGAACATCGTACTTTTGGGCGTAAGTTTGGCGGCTATGATTTAAAGCGAATACGGCTACCAATTATATAAACTTTCTTTGGAATAAAATATAAAGGTTTTATTATGAATGAACGCATCTCATCGGAAGATTTGCGAAGAGAGCAATTATCCGAAAAGCACAGAGGGATACTCAACAGCTTTGAAACCGATGAAACCGAACTCAAAAAGTTTCTTATCGAGGACGCATTGAATAATCAGGATTTGGCTATCTCGAATACCTATGTCTGGTTTTACAACCCGAAAAACGAGCTTGCAGGATACATGACCCTTCTCTCTGATGCCATACGAGTACATGGAACGAGCTTAGGACAGTCGTTCCTTGACAAAGGCGTGGCATATAAGACGCTTCCGGCGCTGAAAATCGGCAGGATGTGCGTTGATAAAAAATATTTACGAAAAGGCATCGGTACTGAGATGATCGCATTTGCCGCAAGAACGCTGCTTGAAATCAACGAAAGAATAGGGTGCCGCTACGTTGTGGCTGATGCAAAGCAGGATGCCAAGCATTTTTACAATAAGCTGAACTTTCTAATCTTGAAAGATCGTGAGAAAGGAACTGTTCCAATGTTCTTTGATATGATGAGAACAATAAGATACCAAAGGCAATTAAGAAAGAACGAGGAGGAATTACGATAAAACATTACAATCCGTGATTCCGACGCAGATGAAAAGCTACAGAATTAAACCTTTACTTCAAGTATTCTTTTGGCTATTTCGATGTCTTTCGGTGTCAGTTTGCCGGTCTCCGCTTCCTTCATTTGCTTAAGGAATCGCTGGGCCCAGACACCTTTTAGCTCGGGCGTTGCCCTGATTGGTTTTGCCATATAATCACAATAGGTTATTATGCGCCGCAGTTTAAAAAGATTAAAAACGCCAAATTATGCTTTATATCTCTGCCGGATAAAATATTACTGTGAGCGCTCACCGCGCGGACGGTTGCGCAGAACCTTGTGGTTTTGGGCGTGAGTGTTATTTTTGAGGGATAATTTATGTAAATATCTCGTGATTCGTGAGAATGCGGCAGATTTCAATCATGATTTCTGTTTATGACCGCAAATATGTTTTGCAGAAACTTTCGTGCATTCTCCGCGGATTCATTCGCAAAAGGCAGATTCGCCTGCGGAAGCGTCTGGTATGTAAAGTGCCCTCGTTTCCATTTTTCCTTTCCGAACAGATTGAGAAGCTCGTCTGCAGTGACAATCATCTTCTTGTAAATGTTCAAAAGTTCAAAATCAAGTATCCCTGTATCTACAAATGCTTTTTTGAATTCGTCGATTGTTTTCTTATGGATTTCCGGCGGCTTGGCGTCTATTCCTTTTGTAAGCAGCAGCGCTTTAGCTGCGTAGAATATGGCATAATAGGCATGAGATATTACTGCGCTATAAAATGTATCACTTTTTTCTGCCTGGAGCTGTTTCTTCAAATCCTCATTTCCGGAGAGCAAAAGCAGGGACTTTGCAAGACGCAGTTCATTTTCAGACCGTTCCAGATACAGCTTAACCATTGAATCCATGCTTTCTCGCCTCGTTTATCGTGAGATAATAATTTTCTGCGCCGAAAAATATAAGCCTTTCTTTAAAGATGAACTTTGCGTAGTTTTCTTCTTTTGCAAGAAGCATTTCTAAGAATTCTTTTTGCGTAAACACATATGGATGCACTTCGGGTATTAGAAGGCCGCCTTTGTTTTTCAGAGTGTTCAGAATTGATATCGTATCGTCGTTTGTGATAACTATGACGTCAAGGTCCGAATTTTTTGTTTCTGTTCCCTTTGCATAGCTTCCTGCGATTATCAGAGTGAAATATGCAGTATTTATGATTTTGAATATTTCATTGATGTTGGGGATTTCCCGTTCATTTGCTTCAAGCTCGTCCAAAAGAGAAAGGTATTTTATGGCGATGGCTGAATTAAGGTTAATCGTTACTATTTTAGAATGCCCCTTTTCTTCAAGATGCAAAATCCCGAGTTTTGAAAGCTTTTTTACCGCATTAAATGTCCATGAGTAAGAAGTTGTTTCTACTGCTTTTGAAATCTCCCGGATAGTATATGTCTTAAACAGCCTTTTCCTGAATATTTCGATTATTCTTAATTCTTTATTTGTCAGCATCATATCACTTAAAGTATAATATTATACTTTTAAAAGTATATAAACTTTGCTGGAAGAATTTGCGCCGAAACAAGGGGGTAAAAGGTTTGCATGAGCCCAAGGCAGAAAAAGGGCACGCATTATATAATAGGGTGCGGCCATATTTGAAATGCGTATTTAATTGCAAGCAATGACTTTTTGAGCGCCGGAATTTGCTTTATATTTCTGCCGGATAAAATATTATTGCGAGAGCGCGGACGGCTGCGAGTTTGGGCTGCGAGGACGGCGGCTGTTTTGCAAAAGAAGTTTGTTAAGCCATTTCCTTTTCTTCGCCGGAATATTTCCAAAACCATAAAAACAATGCTGTGATAAAGACAATGAAATTGACCGCAGCAAAATCATCCATTCGTATGGCGTTTATCAGCCACCAGTGGCCTACAGGCATTGACAATACTCCCATTTGTTTTGATAATATCAGCGAATATTGAAATCCGATTGCATACAGCCAGGATAATAAGGATATGCAAAGTACTGTCAATAATGCGGCTTTTTCCAGTTTCATAAAAATCACATTAGCTACTGTTTTTCTTCAATCCTGCATTAAATCCAACCGGTGCGCATTATTAGTGGCTTCCGGAATATGAATATGATGAGAAGAACTCGCGCCCAAAATTACACGGCAAAGAGTCTTTTTAGGGCAAAATCATGGAAATCTCCATTTTTCAAGCTTTTTCAGCTTTGCTGAAAAATCATGCTTAAAAAAGTAATGTTACTATATACACCGATAGCGCTTTATTTTGCCTTGACGGGCTGCGGTTGGTATGTGATAGATGATTTTATGCGAGCGAAAATCAACGGCTACATAACTTCAATAATGGAAGAATCCGCATTGATAAAGGACAGCGGGATGCTGTTTTTAGCGTCATTTGCAGGGAGCATATTCCTGTTCGTGGCAAACATCATGCTATCAAAGCAGTTCGGCCCCGAAGGCTTCGGCAATTTCAAGACCGTGCTTTCGTTATTCTTGTTTCTTCCTGCTTTGATTGAATTCGGCGCAGGGGCTACACTAACAAAATACATCGCCGAAGGCAATACAGGGATAATTAAATGGTTTTTGAAGCTTCGCGTAGTAAGCTATGCGGTTGTAGAGATATTTGCGCATGGTTTCCGGAATGTTGTGAGTTTGGCGCTTGTGATTAGTGCATTCTCGACTTCGTACTTTGGCAGATGCGGTATCAAATAGGAAAGTTACTCCTCCAGATTCACGACTTCAATTAAACCATAAACGCTTCTGGTATTGTAATGCGTATCAAACGTAATCAACTTCTTTGCTTCTGAAGTTGCAGCATCGGCAATTATTCTAACATCAGTAGAGCCCACTCTATACTCCAGTTCTTTTAGTTTTTGGAGCTTCTCTATGTAGTCTTCTATTTTCGGAGTATGGAGCCGGACACCTTTTAGCAGTATGGCAAGCTGTTCTATGGCGCTGTAAAATGCATCAAAATTCGTATTCGGATCGTACGCTTCCCTTATTGCTGCTCCGATTTCACCGATGACGAGATGAGAAACACACGCCTCGTAAGTGCCGTTTTGCACCCGCCTAAGATACTGTAGTGCCTTTCTTGCTTGATTATCCGCCAATATCGCACTTACAAATATGGAGGAATCGATAAAATGCAGTCCGTCAAGATTAGGCATATTCTCCCTCAAGAAATACCGGCATTAGAAAACAAATGCGCCTTTTTCCGCCTTAGCCCTTAAGCGCCTTAAGAGTTGCACTGCTGACTCATCCGGGTGCTTTCGCGCCGAGCGCGGTATCGGCTTAATTCCCAATGATGCGTACAGCTCCTCTAATGACATGCTATCGACATCGATTTTATCATTCATAATCATCACAACCATTATATGTCTTTCGGGGTTTAAAAAGGTTAAATTCGATATGAGGGTGCATAGGAAGTCAGTTTTATGCGAAAAAGAATCAACTGCTACATCAATTCAATAATGGAAGAATCCGCATTGATTAAGGACAGCGGAATGCTCTTTCTTGCAACATTTGCCGGAAGCTTGTTCCTGTTCGTTGCGAACATCATATTATCCAAGCAGTTCGGACGGATGGATTCGGGAATTTAAAAGCTTTTAAACTCCCGGAGATAACATTAATAGGCGAGATTATGATAGGTCAAGACTTAAAACCGAAGCAATTGTACAGCCAAAAAATTATTGGCAAGCTTCAAAGAGACTTAAATGCTTTTGATATTATGATGAAGAAGCGCATGCAGCTAATGAAGGATGAACTGGATGAGCTTTCTCTTGTAAACAATAAAGAATTAATGTCTGAATTAAAAAAATCCGAAGAAGATTTCAAAAATGGCAGGGTTGTTCGCTGCAACAACAAGGAAGAAATGGAAAAACATTTTGAATCGCTTTGAAGGGTGTGCCGATGTACCCTGTCGAATTCTCAGAGTATTTTAACGAGATATTGCGAAAATTAAAAAAGAAAGATTCTTCTCTTGCAATGCGTCTTTAAAAGGCAAAAGGAGAAAGCATATAGGACGCTATGTTCTAATGTTCTCGTTTGAATGCGGTGTTGTGCGCATGGAAGGATTTGCGCATCATGATGATGCGTATTAACTGCTTATCCTTCGCATATTCACTTAAAAATATTAGTTGCTTCTAATGAATGGTTACGATGTTTATGCGAGCAAGAATCAACGGTTATATCAATTCAATAATGGAAGAATCCGCACTGATAAAGGACAGCGGAATGCTCTTTCTTGCGGCTTTTGCCGGGAGTTTGTTCTTGTTCGTTGCGAACATTATATTATCGAAGCAGTTCGGGCCCGAAGGCTTTGGAAACTTCAAGACGGTACTCTCATTATTCTTATTTCTTCCTGCACTGATAGAATTCGGCGCAAGTGCCACACTAACAAAATACATCGCAGAGGGCAATACAGGGATAATTAAATGGTTCCTGAAGCTTCGTGTAATAAGCTATGCGGTTGTAGGGGTGTTGCTGTTCATATTCCGGGAGCAGATAGCCGCCGTGTTTCTCAAAAATGAATCGCGGAGCTATTGCGATTTATATATACTTTCTTTGGCGTAAATATGGTATGCGTGATTTTATGGCTGCTGCGCAGATTTCGCAATACGAACTGAGCGTGGAAAAGCTATCCGAAAAGCACAAATCCGTTCTTGAAAATTTCAAAACCGATAATGTGGAGCTCAAAAAATTTCTTGTTGAAGATGCTTTGAAAAATCAGGGGCTGAATATATCGAATACATATCTTTGGTTCTATACGCCCAATAATGAGTTTGTGGCGTATCTGACAATCCTTGCAGACGCCATAGGCATTCATGGCACAGGACTGGGCGAATATTTTTCAAGTCAAAGGCATATTTTACAAAACTCTTCCGGCGCTCAAAATCGGACGTATTTGCGTGCATAGCGAATACTCCGGAAGGGGTATAGGAACGCACATGATAGACTTTGCCACGGTAAAGGCGTTCATGTTAAGCGAAGAGGTAGGATGCAGGTTTATCTCAACAGATGCAAAAAGGGATGCCATTCACTTCTATAAAAAGAACGGATTTGAGATATTAAGAACACGCGAAAAAGGCACCATTCCTATGTATTTTGATCTTGTGAAGCAGCTGGAAATAAGGAATAAACGAATTATATAAATTATGCGTAAAGCTTGAATTCCTTTAATCTCTTTGCCAATTCCAAGTCCCTTTTCGTTATCGGAGCCTGCTCTCTTTCACGCATTTTCCTAAGGAACTCTACCGCTTCCCTGCCCCGAAGCGTCGGTGTTGCACGTATTGGTTTTGCCATTTTCAATCATCTCTTTATGCATTGGATTGAAAAGCTGAGAGCGATACACCTCATGGTTCATAAGATATCGCGAACAGATTTTTCGCCCGTATTTAATGCATTGGGCGAAAACAGCTAATCATAGGTA
>JAHILE010000005.1 GCA_018897155.1 Nanoarchaeota archaeon
GAACTGCTTGGAAAGCATGATATTCGCAACAAACAGAAACAAGCTTCCTGCAAAAGCCGCAAGAAAGAGCATTCCGCTGTCCTTTATCAGTGCGGATTCTTCCATTATCGAAGTAATATAGCCGTTGATTTTCGCTTTCATTTGATCATCTGCTTTCTTATTGCTTTCTCAATGTCGTGAAGGTCAAAACACAAAACAGGCATTTCATTATGGCTTTTGGGTTTGGATGAGAAGCTTTTTGCAAAGATTGCGAAATGCATCGACTTGTTTTCCGTATCTATATATGACGCTTTCTGCCATAACCCATCAAGGATTTCCTTTGCATCAACATCTTCCTGCCATTTGCATTCTCCCAAAAGCATTTGTTTGCCGTTCAACGCAACGATATCTATCTCATATTGGTTTTTCCCGTCATCAGCGCCGTGTATCCTTCCCCACTGCCTGCCCAATTTTATAAAGCCGAAATCAGCAAGAATAATCTTATTTCTTATAATGTAGATTATGAATTTTTCGAATTTTTTTCCTACAAATTTCGGAAAGTTTTCTTTAAAAAATGCGGTTACTTCATCGAATCGTTCCTGCTCCATATAAGCCCGTTGCTTATCCACAAAATAGAACCAGAATGAGAGGAAATTATCATTTATGGCATATGTGCCTTCCCTGGATTTTCTCGGGTCTGAAAGTATCGGCGTTTCCCGCTTAATTAAATTGAACTCTTTTCTTAAAAGATCCAGATATTTTATGGTTTCGCCTTTCTTATTTGAAAAAAGCGTGGAGATTTCATTCAATCTTGTCTTGCCTTCTGCAATTGCTGTAATGATTGTATTGTATGTTTTTGATTCCCCGCCAAATTCGACAGATAAAACCGCCCTGCCTTCATCCATGAGCATAGAATCTTTTTCTTCGATCATCCGGGTTATCATTTTCTCTACAGGAATATTTTCGTCCAAAAGGGTATAATAATAAGGCACACCGCCAAAAATTGACCATGTTTTTATGAACTCCTCCATGCTCATTTTGAACAGCAATTTCTCTGCAGGCAGCTCCTGGAGAATCATTTCGTTCGTCCGCCTCCCATAAAGAGGGGCTGCTTCGAGATTGAATATTTTTTTTATCAGAGAATAACTTGAACCGCTTACAATGATTCGGGTATTTTCTTTTTTCATCATTCTATCATCGACTAACTTTTGCATTTCTCCAAAAACTGACTTATCAACATTCAAAAAATTTTGAAATTCGTCAATAATTATTATTTTGTTTTTATCAAGCAGATACTTTACGATATCGATAAAGTTCTGAAATTGGGGGAGTCCGTACTCAATGCAAATCTGATTGACGATCCATGAGTGCGACTTATTCGGCCAGATAAATATATAAATTGCGTCCGGAAACGCTTTCCTCAATAATGTTGTTTTTCCTATTCTCCTTCTGCCTCGGACAATCATAAAAAAATTCTTATCTCTTGTTCTTTCCAGCACTTCCATTTCTTTTTCTCTATCAATAAACGGTATGTTTTTCATACATTATGTATGTTAAACATACTATTTAAATCTTTCTATATTAGTATGTATTATATACATACTATTAAAACAATCCATTAATGCTGATGTTTCCCTTCGTGATATATTTCGTAAGCGTGGCACCTGCGCCGAATTCAATCAGCGCGGAAAGGAACAAGAACAAAGATAAAACGGCCTTGAAATCCGTTTACTTCGCTTCGCTCGTTCTCGGCTTTACAACCTTCGGTTGTAAATTGCCGAATCCTTCGGGTCCGTTTGCTATGAAGAGGAAGATGCTCCCTGCAAATGATGCGAGGAAGAGCATTCCGCCATCCTTTATCAGTGCGGACTCTTCCATTATTGAACTGATATAGCCGTTGATTTTTTTTCGCATGAAATCATCTATTGCATAATAACCGTCTCTTTTTATCCCCTTTGAATCATGGATTTGTGGGATGTTTTTTTGCCGCATCGTGCGGTAAAATATATTTCAGCCCGCGTTTTCCTTTACCGGTTCTTATAAGCACGCCTCTTTTAACAAGGCTGCTTAAATCCCTTTCCACGGCATATATTATCTTATAGAAGTTGGGCTGTTATTTTTATATATGCAAAATCGGGCCAAGAAGAAAGACACTCACTGCCCAAAAGCGCATCGGTTCTGCGCAAGGATTATGAGTGCGAGTTCTTTTATATTTCCTTTTGCAGTTATGTATGTTCTGTATATTTGGGCGTATCCGGACACAAACCCTAGCATAACCCGCGCTTTAAATATTGGTATCTGATTAGCTGACTTTCACCACCACCCAAGACAAAGTATATACTTCAGTATCGAAAAACAGAAATACTAGAATATCCATAATTATTTTGGGAGATAAACTTTGTGCGATAAATATTCTCAAAAAGAAGTAGAATTGCTTGAAAAAAGAATTGCTGACCTTGAAAAACGTTGTAAGGATCTTGAAAAAATCGTAACTGCTTGCACAAATTCGTTTATTCCGTCATCAAAAAGAATCATAAAAGAAACTGTTTCTGACGAACCTAAAGAGCCGAAAAAGAAAGGTGCGCCTATCGGACACCCAGGTACAACAAGAGAAACAAGCGAACCGGATAGTGAAAAAATAATTAATCCAACTTCTTGCCCAATTTGTAATGGGGTAAAACTCAGAATTTTAAAACCGAGAAAAAAGACTGTGGAAGATATAGAAATGATAAAACATACAACAGCTTACACTTATTTTGACTGTCAATGTGAAGAATGCAAAGCACGTTTTACAACAACTCATTCTGAAATGCCGATTGAAGGCAAATTCGGACCGAATATTTCTGCTTTATGGACTTTATTGCATTACAAAGGCACTATTCCGTTTGACAGGCTTTGTTCAATAAGTGCAAGCGGGTTTAAAATGCCTGTCAGTGTCGGTGGAATTCAAAACGTAATCTATAGAAATGCCAAAACATTCAAACCTGAATTTAATAAAATCTGGAAAAACGTATCCGAATCAAAATATGCAAAAAGCGACGAAACCGGCTATTCTTTCAACGGAGAACGTTATTGGGTGTGGAATATTTCTGCCGGAAATGATACTCTTGTTTTGATGCGAAAAAGCAGAGGATCAAAAGTCTTAAAAGAAGTTTTTGGAGAATTTTTTGACGGCGTTTTATTGAGCGATTGCTTCAGTGCATACGGCAAATTCAATGCAAAAGAGTATGCAAAATGTTGGGCGCATATTTTGGTAGCTGGACGGGATCTTGCAAAATACAGTTCCGAAGGAAAAGAATTATATGAGATTCTTTGCAGGATGTATGAATATATCAAAAATACAAAAAAGAATAATTTGGAAAATACGTATGCTGTGAAACAATGGATAAACAGGGCGATACGAAAATTTATTTTACTTTCCAAAACAGAATACGGTTCAAAAGCCGTTTTGAATCTGGCTTTGCGACTCGAAAAATACAAAGAGCAGTGGTTTACGTGCCTCAAATATCCCGAAGTTGAGCCGACAAACAACGGCTCGGAACGGGATATTAGAAAAATAGTTCTTTCAAGAAAAGTTTCTGGTTTGCACCGGAGCATTCTTGGAATCCGTTCAAGGGAAATTATGATGTCTGTTTTGCTTACCGAACAAAAGAACGGTCAAAATCCGTATGCGTATGTGCAGAACGGACTCAAGAACTACAATTCAGGTACTAATGGGAGCTAAATAGATACAAATATTGAAATGCCTGCAAGATATAAGGCAATTTCCCGAAAAACCTCCAAAGGTGCAAAATCATTCACTTCTCTTTAAATCATCCAAATCCCACGCAAGAAAGCCGCCTTTTCTAAGCGTTTCCTTGCCCTCTATCGTTTTCGCAAATATTGCAAAATATTCCTTTCTTTTGCCGCCATTCCATTCGACACGCTTGCTTTTTTCTTTCAAAACAGCAATCAGTTTTTCAGCATCCTTGCAGCTCAAGTCCTGCCACTTGCACTCGGCAAAGATAATTCCGTTGCCTTTCTCGTCAAGCGCAACAATATCGATTTCAACCGGCTTTCTCTCGCCAACGATTCGGTAATATCCGTACCAAGTCCCTATTTTTGTGAGATATATCGGCAGGAGATTCTTTGCATTTTGTTTCTTTAAAAAATCCCTGCAAATGCCTTCAAATGCAAAGGAAACGTGCTTTTCGAAATAGGTGCCAAGAATCTCTTTGAATTTTTTGTAATTGCCCTCTTCGATATAGCTTCTGTTCGGATAAATGAATTTAAACCAAAAATCCATAAAATTATCTTTTATTTTGTAAATCGTCTTTTTGGATCTTTTAGGCTCTGTTACCGGCGCAATTTTCTCAACATACTCAAGGCGCTCCAAAGTCGATATATATCTCGGAAGGGCTGTTGAAAGCATGCCGACACGGTTTGCTATTTCCGTCTGCTTTGTATTCCCTGCTGACATTGCGTCAAGCATAGAAAAATATGTTGAAGGATCCCGCAATTCCTCTTTGAGCAGAAGTTCGCCTTCCTCATATAGCATTTTGCCTTTTTTTGCGATTCTCTCAAGGATATTTTCGGATGCCGTTTTGCTTAAATCAAGTTCTGCAAGATAAAAAGGCACCCCGCCGGTTATTGCATATATCCTGACCGCCTCTTCAACAGACGCTCCCTTCGGAAAAAATTTAAGGGATTTTTCAAAATCCATGGGCCTGACTTTCCACTGCCCGGTTCTTCTGCCGTAAAGAGGGCTTTTATGGGCAAGCACCTCGCTTTCCATCATGTTTATGCTTGAGCCGCAAAGAACAAGCATTATTTTTGTGTTTGAAAGGCACTCATCCCAATATTTCTGAAAAATCGAGGTTATGTTAGGATTAGTATTTATGAGGTATGGGAATTCGTCTATGACAAGAAGAAATTTCTCCTTTTGCGCTTTTTCATTCAAATATATGAAAAGCGCACGCCACTCGGAAAAAGGCGACAATGTAAGGGCTGTGTCGCCAAGGCTCTCGCCAATCATCCTTGAAAGAAGCCTTATCTGCTCTGCTTCATTTCCCTTTGTGCAAAGGTAATATGTATGTTTTTTATTGTGCATAAAATGCTGGAGCAAATAAGTTTTACCCACACGCCTTCTGCCGTATAGGACGATTAATTGGCTTTTGCTCTCTGCATACGACGATTCCAAAAAAGATGTTTCTTCTTCCCGGTCTATTATACTAACATTATGCACCATAACATTATGTTGTAGTGCATAATATATAAAGATTTGTTGTAAACGACCTCTTTCTGTTATCTGCACTAATTAAGCACTCACAACCGCCAAACTAACGCCCAAAAGCGCAATCTTCTGCGCCAAGGTCCATGCGGTGAGCGCTTGCTGCAACTGCCCGAAACATTAAAGCACTTTATTCAGATCATTTATATCAAAAAGCAGAACGTTCGGCTCTTTTATATTTTCTTTAAAGCTCTTTGCGAATACCGCATAGTGCTCTTTTCTTTTTTCATTATTCCACTGCACATATTGAGCCTTTTCCTTTAAATCCGCTAAAATCTTCTTCGCATCAACTTTGTCCTGCCATTTGCACTCTGCAAATAAGATTTCTTTTGTGTTATCATTCAAGGCAACTAGGTCCATCTCATAAACATTCTTCCCTTTTTCGCCTTTGAATTTGCCCCACTGCCGGCCTATTTTTTCAAAAAAGCAAGGCAGCTTTTTCGAGGCATTCTGTTTTAGCACGAATTCCTTGCATACTTGCTCGAAACTCTGCCCGATAAAGGAGGAAATATCTGAATGTATCGTCTCCCTTATTACTTCGTAGTTCTTTATTTCATATGCGCTCATATTCCTATAGACGTATCTAAACCAAAACCTGAAAAAATTGTCTTTCAGAAAATATCTTCCCTTTTTGCTTCTTTCTGGATTTTTTTCAGTTACTGGCGCTTCTTTTGCCACAATGCCAAGCACCTTGGAAAGATTTTCAATATACGGCGTAAAAGAAGTTTCTTTTATTCCTGCATAATCGCATATCTCTTTGGCAGTATTTTTTCCCATCGAAATAGCAGTTATGATTGAATAGTATGATGGAACATCCCTTCCGAATTCTTCTATTAAAATATCTGAAACTTCGTCTTTTAGCGGCGCCATTTCCCGGAGTAATAGATGTTCTATTGATGTGGCGGTATTATTTATCTTGTAATCGCCCATCAACATATAATACATAGGAATTCCGCCGTATATGGCGTATAGTTTGATCTGCTCTTCAATGTCGGTTATGCCGAAATCTTTCAAAATACATCCGACTGTTTCAAAATCAAAGGGAGTTATGGTTAAAATATTGTGTGCTCTCTTAAACAAAGGCGCCTTTTGTTCGATGAATATCTTTCTTATCATTCCGACAGACGAGCCGGAAATTAAGAGAAATAATTTGCCTTTATGCGCATCCCAAACTTTTTGAATTTCGAAAATAACTGATGGCTCAATGGATAAAAACCGCTGGAATTCGTCTATGGCTACGATGATTCTTTTTTCCTTTGACGCATCGAAAAGAACGTTAAAAAAAGACGCCCAAGTGTCAATTTTGACATATTCCGGAAGAGATAGCTCGGAAGATAATATTGATGAAAACTCAGAAAGAAGCTCTGAACTCGTTTTTTTTGGATTTACAAAAAAATACATCCCTTTTGTTTTAGAGAAAAACTGATGAATCAGTTCTGTTTTTCCGACACGCCGCCTTCCGGTTAACACCATCAGTATTTTGTGAGTCTCAGATATTTTTTTGGCGGCTTCAAGCTCGTTCAGCTCATTTTCCCTGTCGTAGAACTTCATAACAACACCAATTATTATTCATATAATTATTATATTCATAATAATATATAAAGCTTTCGTTAAACAACCGCCACCCTCACAGCCCAAACGCGCATCCTTCTTCTCAGTAATATTATATCCGGCAGAGATATAAGCATATTCCGGCGTTCAAAAGCTCTTTCGTTTCTGCATTTTGTAAAAGTATTTGACAAAATGTATAGCATTTTGTAAACTATTTAGCCGAAATGCTTATATAGTTCTTCCGCCAATATTTATTATGGTTTCATCAGTCCAGATAGAGAAGATAATCGAGTTGCACAACCTTGCAAAGGAAAGCGCGGCAAAGTTTGACAAAAAGAGGTTCGTCTACGAGGACGTAAAAAAAATGCTTGAAAACAAGCTTTTCATAGGAATTGCCGGGCTTCGGGGTGTAGGAAAAACAGTGCTTCTAAGACAGTTAGCAATAGAGCTTAAAGATTCTGTTTATACGAGCGCGGATGCGATTGATCCTGCTGTAAATCTTTTTGAGCTTGCAAAGGAGCTAAACAGAAATTATAAGACAAAATACCTGTTGATAGATGAAATCCATAATCATGCAAACTGGCAGATGGAAATCAAGAAAATATATGATTTTTTGGACATAAAGATTATATTTACGTCATCTGCTTCAATCGATATAATCCGAAGCAAATACGACCTCTCAAGAAGGGTTGCAATCATAAACATGCCTCCGTTCTCTTTCCGGGAATCTCTTTTTTTCAGGAAAAGTGTGCTTATTGAAAAAATGAGCCTGGAGGATATTTTAAAAAACTACAAAGAGCTTTACCGAAAAATCTATGCGTTTGAGCCGGAATTCCATGAGTTTTGCGTCCGGGGCGCCCTTCCGTCGGCCATTGAATCGCCTTTCCCGCAAACCATACGCAATATAGTCGAGAAAATACTGAACCACGACCTTTTGATATATGGGAAATTAAACAGAGAGGACATAATAAATATAGGTAATATACTAAGAT
This sequence comes from Nanoarchaeota archaeon, assembly GCA_018897155.1. Lineage (NCBI taxonomy): Archaea > Nanobdellati > Nanobdellota > Nanobdellota archaeon. The sequence goes on from JAHILE010000005.1 coordinate 7,792, forward strand.
TCATAAGCCGGTCGCCCGTTGATGTGTGCAGCTATTCCCTAATAGCCCGCAATGCCGGAATAACAAAGTACAAGACTCAGGAATACATACACATATTAGAGCAGGCGTTTCTCCTGAAAATATTGATGCCATATGGATCAAATGTAATGAAAGAACCAAAAATTCTATATAGCCTTCCTTTCAGGGCGTACTTTTCAGATGGTGTAGAGGACGAAAAAATCGCCGGAGCCATCAGGGAGGAATTTTTTATTCACCACATAAGCAATATCGATGCAAATGTAAATTATCTGAAGAGTCTGCGTGGTGAGAAATTGCCGGATTATATCGTTTTTTACAAAAACAAGAAATTTGTGTTTGAAATAGGCGGGGCGGGGAAGACAAGAGTGCAGTTAAAAGGAATTTCAAATAACCGATTTGTTCTTTCACAACCCGGTAATGTAGATAAAGGAATACCATTAATATTTTTTGGATTTCTGTGGTAAACCGTTGGCTCGTACGATAAGCACTAACTCACAGCCGCCGCCCTCACAGCCCAAAAGCGCAGCCGCCTTCGCAGTAATTATTGCATCTGACAGAGATATAAAGCAGAACTGCCTAGTCTATGCACACGTTCTTGTCGCCTTCAATCTTCTGGCAGAACCTATCCCATATAAGCCACGAAACTATTGCCTCGCTTCCGGGAAGCGCTGCACTGCTTCCGAAATGTTCAATCCATTTCCGGAAAAATGCCTGCGATTTTTCGTATGCTTCTCCTGATGTTCTTCCGTTTAATAGCGACAAAACTATCTGGTTTGAAGAATCTAGAAACGGCAAAGCAAGCTCATCATCAAGTTCTCTACCTGCCGAACAGTTCTTATCGGATGCAAATATGAAAACATCATTATATCCGATAAAGCATTTCGCACAGGCACTAACAGCCTTTGGCCCGAGAACTTTTGCAGAACTGCACGAAACAGAATAAACCGCCTTTGATTTCAGCAAATGCTCGTTCTCTCCGCTTTTTATCAGCGCTTCATTCTTATGCCCGAAAATTGTATCATCGCTTCCATGGCCGTTAAATACTGCAAGAGGAGAATTCTGCTTCATAAGGTATTTCTCAACATCGCCTCTTGATGCCTTTTGGCCTTTAAAATCAGAATATGATATTCTGCGTTTTTTCGCAGCATTAATCAGATGCTCGCTCCATTTCGAAAGATACGCTGTGGTAGTGTCATGATTAGGCCGCGTTATCAGCATTTTGCTCATGTAACCCTCTCTTCATAGACCTTAAGTAAAATAATTGTATATCGATTACCTTCCTTCCGACCTCATTATTCAGTTTTACATTCTCAATAAGCTCATATTTGTCAAACGTACCATACGCGCCTATTGATATTTTCATATTCTCCGGCATTGAAGAAAGTCTCGCAATCACCAGCTTTTTAATTTCGTTTTCATCCGCCATAATAAACCACCATTCAAACTATTTCAAGTTCGACAAGTTTCTGCAATATTTTTTTGCCTAAGGGAGTATTGTTTTTTATTTCAATGTATGCAACGTTCCAGGTTATTGGTTGGTCGTCTACAACTAAGATGATTTCTTTCCGGAGGTTTATCGGAATATTGGAAAAGACTAAACCTCTTGCGCAATTAACCACATAAACTCCAAAAACCATGTTATCTCAGGGGAGATAACATGATAACCTATGAAAAACTGTATAAAAAAACGAATTCTTTCAGGTCATTTACAGGCATTACTGCGCCTGAATTCGATAAGCTGTTTGCATTTGTCGAAAAGGAATATCCGAAAGCAGAGGCTGAAAGGCTTGGCAGGCGAAAAAGGATAAATGCTATTGGCCAAGGCAGGAAATTCAGCCTTGAGCTTATAGACCGGCTGCTTATGCTCCTGATGTATTATCGCCTATACTGCTCCTTCACATTCATGGGATTTCTTTTCAACCTTGACCAAAGCAGTGTCTGGAGAGATATAAAATACATCGAGCCATTGGTTGAAAGGTGCATTCCCTTGCCAAAGAAGCTATACGAAAAAGCAAAAAAGATAACTACAATGGAAGATTTCCAGAAATATTATCCCGAGCTGAAAGCATTTCTTGACGCAACAGAGCAGCAAATCCCAAGGCCGAAGAACAAGCGAAGGAGAAAAAGCCATTATTCGGGCAAGAAAAAGAAGCATACTGCGAAGACGCAGCTCATGGTAAACCAGAACGGATTGATACTGCACAAAACAGGTTATGAACGGGGAAGAAAACACGATTATGATATTTTCAAAAAGAAGCATCCAAAGATCCCAAAAAATGTTGAGCTCACAACGGATTTGGGATATCTCGGCATTGAAAAGGACTTTCCAAAAATAAAGTCAAGAATTCCGAGAAAGAAGCCCAAAGGAAAACCAAGAGCAAAGGAAGATAAAAAATTCAACAAAAAGCTAAGCCGTGAGCGTATCGTAGTTGAACATGTGATAGGAAAGACAAAGAAGTTCGGGATTATGGGCGGCATATTCCGGAATAGATTGAGCAGGTACGATGATGCGAGTTCTATTGTTTATGGATTGGTGAATTTCAGGGCAATGATGAACCAAGGGTTTGACTTGAACGAGTTTGTCGGTTAACATCAGGAATTAAAAGATATAAGGGCTGACGCCCTTATAATTATGCAAGAGGTCTA
>JAHILE010000006.1 GCA_018897155.1 Nanoarchaeota archaeon
AAGCAATTTATCGAAGAAGTTTACAACTCAAAAAGGCTGCACTCATCCATAGGATATGTGCCGCCCAACGAGTTTGAAGCGGCGGTTTTAAATAATTGCGAAGCTTAACTGAGTGTGTACAAATAGGGGTTCACTCCATGGTGTTCCGAGCAAATATTCAACTGCTGATAAATTATATTTTCGTGCGATAATTTCAGGCGAGGATGAAAAAACAGCAGGATATATGAGAGACATTTACTCGTCAGTGCATAATCATCTTTTAGTTAATTTACCCGAATCTTTGCCTAAGGATGAATTAGAGCAAGCCAGATTTATTAAAAACGTTATTTTAAAGGCTTTTGAAATTAACGAAGCGATTCACGGTATGGAGAGCATTCTACGCGCTTCCCCCGAAAAGTATGGCAAATAGTATCCGAGACACAGCACTCATAAAAAAAAACTCATTCTTTGAAAATAGGTGCTGTTAACGCATTTAAATTATCATATTCCTATAGGTATTTCATGTCCAAAGAAATCATCGCGCGCTATTTTTCGCACGGCAAAAGGTATGAGGTACTTCTTGATTCTGAAAAATATATTGATTGCCGTGAGGGGAAGCTCCAGAATTTGAAAGACGCGCTTATTTCCGACGGAGTATTCCGCGACATCGGCAAAATCAGGACAAAAGAGCGCGCGCTTATGGCTGAAAATACAGGCGTTGTTGAGCGCATTCCTGATGAGGAGCTCCAGCGCGTTTTCGGAACAACAGACTTCTTGAAAATTGCAGAAATTATAGCAGATAACGGTGAAGTACAGATTACAGTTGAGCAGCGCCATGAGCTTCTTGAAAAGAAGCGGCGTCAGATTGTTGCGTTTATCAGTGCACAAGCGATTGATCCAAAAACAAAATTGCCGCATCCGCCGCAGAGAATTGAAAATGCGATGGAGCAGGCAAGCGTAAGGATAGATCCTTTCAAGAAAGCAGAAGAGCAGATGGCAGATATTATCAGGCAGCTTCAGCCATTTTTGCCCATAAAGCTTGAAAAGCGCTATGTTGCATTCAAAATTGGTGTGGAATATGCTTCAAATTGCAGGCGCGTGATAGCAATGCTCGGGATAATCCTGCGCGAAAAATGGGTTGGTGGTGAATGGTTCTGTGAGGTTGAGGTGCCTGCAGGCCTTCAGGACAAAATGTTCGCACAGGTCAACGCAATAACACATGGCAATGCAGAGAGCAGAGTGATTAAACATTAACTTGATGGTGTGCGGATATCTCATGCACCTTTGTTCTTGTCATCAACATAGTCGAGGTCGCTGGTTTCTTTTTCTCTACCCGGATTTTGAGGTTTGGAATCCGTTCGTTTCACTCTAGGCTTTTTCAGCTTTGCTGAAAAATCCTCAAAAGCTTGACACGAAGTCATCTCGCTTTGCTCGAAGCTTTTCAGCATGGCTGAAAATGTCATGATTTGTCTCTTTTTCTTTCCCAAAGAAAAAGAGACACCGAATTACACATTGTCTACTATGTCCTGAAATTCCTTTTTTGATGCCTTTTTCTTGACTTTTTTTGCTGGCACAGGCTTCTTTTTTTTCACGGTTTTTTCATTATCTTTTTCTTCTTCCGGAACTTCTTTTTCTTCCTCTATTTTTTCCTCTGATATCTCCATAGTAACTGTTTTGTCAGCGCCTATAATATCTTCTGGAAATTCGGGCTTCATTTCAGCTTCTTCCTCTTCTTTCTTTTTACCAAATAGCCTCGGGCCGAAAATGATTATCGCAATTACGATTATTCCAAGCACTATTACATAAAGCGATTTTGGCGAAGCCGTAGTTTTTACAACAGCTCCTGTAGGTGCGCCTCTCAGCTTGCTTAAGTCAAGCGGTGTCGCGTTTCCCAAAACGAGCTGGACAAATTCGTTTTTCGAGAATCCGGCATCATTTTTGATCGTGATTTTCATGAGGTATGCGTCATCCTTTGTGCCATATGATGGCGCAGCATATACGTATATTGTCGCATTCTTTCCTTTTTGCAGCACGAATTCTTTCGGGCTTATGTAAGCCCATAGCGGAGCTTCAAGCTTTGCGTTGAAGTTGGTGCTACCCTTTCCGGTATTGTTTATATTTATTTCAAAAAGCTTTCCAATGCTGTCGTTTGTGAATTGGATGTCTTTTTTCGCAAATAGTTCGAATCCGTAGCAGGATTCTGCAGGCTCTATTTCAATTCCGAAATTTTGTGTTAGGTTTGTATTTTTCGAAGCTATCGAAAGAGTAAGATTCCGCTTTCCATATTGATTGAATTCTGTCGGAACGGTTACTGATATGGTTGTTCTGTCTTCCGGAGACAATATGACGCGGTTTCTTGAAACGTTGCCAAATGTTGCGAATATTTCAAATACGTCTTCAAGCTTTCCGGTATTCTGTATGTCAAAAGCTAATGTGGCTTTTTCTCCCGCACATATTTTTTCCTCAATACTTTTTGCAGTTCCGTTGAGCTTGAAGCAGTTTTCTGTGTTTAATATTGCGTTTCCTGTCGAAGTAACGCCGTAATCTCCTGTGGATATTGTTTTGATGATAATATCGTTTCTATCACTAAGCGCGTTAGCAGGAATAGAAAGGGACACTATTTTTGATTCGCCTTTCGGGACAGTTATTTTTTCGTTTTCAAGTGTTCCCACGCTGCTTGTAATTGTATATGCATCATCAAGAACACCAATATTTTTTATGCGGACAGAATAATTTACGGGAAATCCCTTGCATATTGTTTGTTCGCCGGGTGCAACCATTGCTTCTACGCCTCTGCATTGTTCTGCCGTAAATGTACCGCTGGTTTCTGCTTTGACATACCTTGATATTGCAGTTATTGAAAATGGATAATTTCCCGCAGCGCCTGATTTTGCAGAAAGTGAGATTTGCTTTGATTCACCTGCTTCAAGAGAGATGTATTTTTCTGAAAGTGCGCCAAAAGAAGAGTTTATCTGGAATTCGTCTTTTCGCGTTCCGGTGTTTTTAAGGGTGATGGAATAATTTGCAGAATCTCCAAGGCAGGCGGTTTTTTCATTAGGCGTAATTTCAAAAAATGCGGAATGGCAGTTTATTCCATTCACTTTGATTGTTTTTGAATCGGCTGCATAAGTGGCTGCCGAGCGGACAAGAACTGTAACGTCTTTTTGCGTGTCGTTTGCAGAAACCTCCAGACCTACTTTCTTTGTCTCATTGCGAAGAAGCGTTATTTTTTCTCTTTCAAGAATGCCTTCGCTTGCAGAAATAATGAAATCCTCATCAGCCTTGCCGTTGTTTGTTATGTCTAATGAGAAATGCGCGCTTTCTTCAAGGCATGCGCTTGATGCGGAAGGCGATATGCCAAGAGCAACAATGTGGCACGGCAATACTGTTGCGACAATCTGCCTTGTTTCGCTTAATCCGGCATCTGATCTCGCGGTTATTTCAATCGGATAATCTTTTGGCGGCGATGTGCAGTCCGTAGTAAGATAAATATATACTTGCGTGCTTTCGTCAGGGCCAAGCGATATCGTGTCCGGGGCAATAGTCACCCATCTGCTGTCTGATTTCAGCGAATATGCGCCGTATCCGCCGCTTGTAAGCGTTCCCGTAATCTGCGTTGTAGAGCACGAACAGAGTTTTGCCTCTGCAGTGTTAAGGGTAAAGCCCATACCAGCGCTTGCGCTTGCAAAAACAGGCATAAAAGCCACAATCACAATGGCGAATGAAACAAATGCTGCATTTTTAATTTTCATGTAGATTACCTTTTAGATTATCACATTATTACTTTTTCTCTTGGGACGAAAAAAATATTGCCGTTATTAGCCGGTTTGTCGTTTTTTGTTTCTTTTATATGTGTTCCGTTGTTATCTTTTTCTTCCTTTTTTTGTTCTTCGCCATCAGTCTTTTTTATTTTTTCCGAAAACGGCGACGCCATTGCCCGCAGTATTTCCGAAACATCTTGCGATGGCGGAATTATTTTTGGCTCAAGAGCTTTGTGTTTTTTTAAGCCCGCATATCCGAGCGCGAAAATCACAAAAATCAGCGCTGCTGAAAGCATTACAATGCTTTGCATATTCAGAGAAAAGCCAATTGCACCAGGCTCTTTTATTTCTCCATCGACTCGCGGCGCGACAAAAAGCGAAATCGGGATTGTTTTTATTATCCTGTCTTTTTCAAAAACAAAGACATTTCCAGGGAATGTTCCGGTTTTGTCAGGGGTGAAATATGCTTCAAAAATCTTTGAATCGCCGTTCAAAATAACATCAGTTCCTGGCAGGTATGTCCAGGCTTTGTCAAAATCTGTTGAGATCGAGAACTCTTCGCGTCTTCCAAGATGGTTTGTTATAGTTATCTTGAGCAGATTTCCCGAATTCTGCACTGCATCAAGCTCGTTTGCGCTGATGTCTATATTGACAAAACTGGTATTTTCATATTTATCTTTTTTTGGTTCTATGATTTTGCTTGCATTAATCGGAGCTTCCGGCTCTTTTGGCGCTTCGGGATAAACTACATACTGGCTTTCACCGGTGATGATTATTATTGCGCTATAGTTTCCGGCAGGAATTACTATTTGCCGTGGTTCAGGCTGTGCCGCTGGAGTTCCAGGATATGTTTGCTGCGCGTTTACATAAACTATCTGGCTAGTTGTAAGGCTGCCAGACATAACAGTTATGCGGTGGCTTCCCGGATTATCGAACTTTATTTTTGTTGAATAATATCCGTTTTCACGTGTTTGAAGCGTACCTGAGTAAGTATTATCAAGATAAAGGCTTACCACGCTTTCAGAAGCATAAAGGCCTCTTGTTGCGTATCCATAAATATCAATCCATTCACCTGCATTTGCAGAGGTTTTCTTTAATGTTAGCGATATGGACGTTGTTTGTACCTCAATGCTGGTTTTGCCCGTAACCGATATATCTGTATTATAAGCCCTTACTAGCAGTTCATAGGTTCCTGATTGATCCGGAGCAGATACATAGATAGTTTTTTTTTCGCTTTTTCCAGGATATATTGAGAATGTTGGGTTTGTGTATGTTCGGCTTCCTATTTTTGCAGAAATGGTTATGTATTCTATAGAATCTCCAGTATTTCTTACCTCAACATCAACAGGAAATCTCTCAGAAGGGCTTGTAAGTTTTTTGCTCGTGATTGACGAAATTTCAAGCCCGTGGTCGTTTCCAAGCGCATTTATATTGATTGTTTTTGTGACTAAATCTTCATCCCTCAATATCGTCCCATCATATATTCGAGCCCGGATTCCAATATTTCGGCCACCTGTTGTCGAGCTTGAAGGCGTGTATGTGAATTCGATATTGTAATTTCCTGTTGAGCGGTATTCTGTAATGCTGTCAACGACGTTTCCGTCGAAAAGCAGCTCTAGTCGGACTTTTGCAGAGCTTGTAGAGCTTACAGAGTAATCTGCTTTAATCGTTATTCCGCTACCTGCATAGATTGTTGAAGGGTTTGTTGTTAAATCGGATAGTCCAATTACGAATTCTGCTGCGCTTGCAGGCGGGCTTTGTAAAACTAGAAAGAATAGTATTGACATAATTGATACGAATATATTTTTGGATTTTTTTTGAAACATATATTCACCTTGCAATAATGCTAAATATTCGTAACTGCAATGTAACACTTGATATAAAGATTTTTAAATGTATGTTTCAAATATTTATAAACTTCGACAAGCGTATACTATGTAGGCGGTGAGATATTTCACTGTTCTTATTGCCATTGTTCCAAAAGGAAAATTATGCCGTTTAATTGTTTAATGTGGCAAAAAATGATTTATTTTCGTTAAAAAGACAATTTTTTGATTTTTATGGTAAAGATAAGCGAAGAAGAACAAAAGCTTCTTGAAAATGGTTGGATAAAAACATGGCTCCTTTTTGAAGTGGTCGCGGTTAAAAAAGAAGTTGCTGAAAGCGCTTTAAAAGAGCATATCGGAAAACTGAAAAAAGAAGCTGCAATAAAGGTCATTGATGAGAATTTCACATCAATAGACCTTGTTGAACCCGCGGAGCATCTCAAGGCTCAGGGAATAACGGAAACCTGGAGCCAGATAGTGGAAATTATTGTTTGCGCAAAGGATTTTGAAGCGCTTATGAACATGGTTGTAACTTACGCGCCGACTGCTGTGGAAATAATGGCGCCGGCAAAAATAACTTTAGATATGAGAAGTGCGCAGAACGCCCTTGCAACAGTTGCCGATATGATTCATAAATTCGCTGCTGCCGGAATCGGCGGAATGCTCATAAGCGGAAAATAATGGGCTTGCGTGTATTCAAAAACACATTGATCGGTGGTTGCATGAATAAAGCACTTTTTTTTCTAATTACGGTATTTTTACTTTTTCCGGCAGTTGCCAGCGCATCATATATTGATCTTCAGAAGACTACAATAGACCTTAAAGACACCAGCGAAGCGCATATTGTTTCTTCAATTACCTATAATGAGCTCACATCTATAGAATTTCCATATACTGTTTTTGGCAAAATTACGGGATTTTCCGCAAGGGATTCCGAAGGCCTTATTAATTGTTCTTTTGTATCGCAGCCTTATGGCGGAACCTACTCATGCAAGCCCAATTCAAAGAGAACCGCTAACTATACTGTAGTTTTTGAGTTTGATGCGACTAATCTCGTAGTTACGACAGCGGATGCATACACTTTTTCATATGTTGGTGGCGTCAGCGAGCCAATGAAGCGATTTGAAATGATTCTTACGCTTCCTGAAGGAACCGGCCTTGTGCAGGATCCTGTTTTCAAGCCATATCCAGAGGCGACTGTAGGAAGCACCGGCCGCAGAATGACGCTTTTTTGGGTTTTGAACTCTCCCGAACTTGGAAAAACATACACATTTACTGCAACTTTTGAGCAGATTGGCCAGGTGGTTAATTATTACGGCAGTTATTCAAAATATCTCGCCATATTTTTTGCAATTGCTTTTGCAGTTGTCCTTTGGAGATATTGGGTTTATCGCAAGACAAATCTAGGAGCTGTTATATCTGTTTTGAAAGATGATGAAAAAAAAGTATTTGACATAATTCTTCAGAGCAAAGGCAAGTGCAAGCAGAACACAATAGTCCAGGAAACTAATTTTTCAAAGGCAAAGGTTTCGCGCATTTTGATGGATCTTGAAGCAAGAGGGCTTGTGGAGAAAGTGAGGGTTGGCAGGACTAATCGTATTACAATTTCAAGCAAAAAGAGGCCTGAGCTAGAAGCTGAGGGGGTGTCTGTTTCAGATACGTCCGGCGCTTCTTCTGTGCCAAAATAGCGCTCATTGCTTTTTCGGCTCAACTCTTGGCAAAGCTATGATTGGTGGTAGAGCGAGAAGATCTGCAAGATATAATCCTACCACAGAAATCCTTGCAAATATGTGGTTGAGTATTAGTGCGCCATCATTTATTGGCATTGATTTTGATTTTTTCCATTCTTTCATTACCGTTTCCTGGTTATCCGGCCTGTAGAGCACGACGCCTTCTATAGATATGTTTCCCATATCCGGACTGAATGTCGAGGCCATTTTGAATGATACTGAAAGTATGATGATGTCCTCATTTGCAAGTCCCTTGATTTTTGTTTCTTTTACATCAAGTATCTGGGGCTGTGTTTTTATCTCAAGCCCGGTTGCATTGAAGCTATCTTTTTTCTCAGCAGATATTTTGTTTATATTCATTCCAAGTATAGATGGCATGTTTTTCACCTTTTAATGAGTTTATCGCGCAACGAAAATATTTAAAGTGATGTTTTATTTTTTTAACGCTGGAGACTGATACATATTTTCAGATGGGCTGCAGCTTAAGCCCGGCATCAATAGTAGAATTTGTTGAACTTTCATTAGTTTCTACAATTGCAGAGAGTAAACAGCATTCTGAAGGGGTTAAAAATAGTTAATATCTGTTAGAAAAAAATCATGCAATTTAGCAGCAAGCTTTTTTTAGATGCGCTAAAAAAATAAAAAGAGAGGGGGTTTGGCCCCCTCTCGTTTAGAGTTTAATTTATTTAGTCGGTCGAGTTTGTTGTTACCGGAGCTTCTACCGGGAATGGATATGCTCCTGCTGACCACACGCCGCCCATTTGCTGTTGTATTGTTCCCTTGAATGTCTTTAAATCAGCTGTTGCGAGTTTCAAGGTTGCGATTCTTGTGTCGTCTGCAGTCCATCCTGCCACAACAATTGCTGTTTTTGCAGGATCAAATGCGCCGCCAATTGCCTGGATGATTGCTTTGCCCTGCAGTTTTGCGCTCCACTCAGCCTTTGTCGGAGTCTTGCCTTGTTCAGCAAGTTCATTGACAAGTGCGTTTGCGTAAGGACCGCCAACCAAAATAAGGTTTTTGGATGTCCTTTCAGCGGAGATTTCTGTGTCGAGCTTTGATATTCCGCTTCCAAGCGAAGGCAATACAACGTTTCCTGTTCCTGCTGCTGTTGTCGGAGCTGTTGCCGATGCAGCCAATAGGTATACGTTGGATGTCATCTGTGTGTCAGGGTAGTACAGAGTCACAATTGCGTGGTTGTCAGAGCTTGTGTCCAATTCAGCGTATGTTCCGTATAGGTCGAGGTATGCGGTGACCTTGTCGCTTGCTGATGAAGAGCTCTTATATGAGCCATTCATTGTCGGTGCGTTGTATGCGACATAGGAGTTACCTGATGTAATACCGTTGCCGTCCTTTACAGACACAACTACTGCATTTTGTGCAGAGTCTTTGTCTTTTTCCTCAACAATGAGGATTGCCGGAGTGGTTACGTCTTTTATTGAGATGCCTGTAAGCACACTATTCGTAGCACTAGTTAAGGTGTATGTCACCGCCGTATTTGTTCCTGCAGTTATATTTTTCTGAAGACCAACAGTTTCATTTAGGTATGTGTAATCTCCTGTGGGCAATGTTATTACAGTATTGTTCGGAATAGTCAGACTCGACAGTGGTGCAGTTATTGCAAGCTCTTCGCCGTTAGCCAGCCTTATTGTTGGATAGACAACTGTTTTTGAGTCTGCATAGGTTACATTCACGCTTGTTGAACTAACTGGTGTTACAACATAGTTTTTTCCGTCAACAGTTAAAGTAATTCCAGTTCCTATTGCTAATCCAGTTGAACTTTCCTGTGTTGTGTACGTGGCACCAGAAATCACATCTGTGAACTCTACATAACCCTTTGACGTGGTGTTGTATATTTTATTTACTTTCACCATGTGGGTGTATCTGGAGTCTCCAGGAGCAAGGAATAATGTTTCCTTGTGGGTGTCATTTTTTACTGCTGTGGCGCCTTCTACAAGAAGGATTTTGTTGTTGTCTGTGTCATCCTGCAGAGCGAATGTGTTTTCTGAAGTTTCACTGCCCCTTACAAAGTACACTGTAGCGTCTTTGCCGTTAGCGTCCTTGAAGGTTACGTATCCTTTGTAGTCGCCGCTGTTTCTTAGTTTGATTTGGTCGCGGTTATCTGCTTTTACAGCGGATGAAACGCCCGTGTAAGATATTTTTATAGTTCCTGTGAACGGATCGACAAATTCTTTTCCCGAGATGATTTCATCACTGTCGCTGTCTTTTGCAGCTACTTTTATTTCAAGGCTGGTTAGTGCACTGATACCGCCAGTAACAGTCACCAATGTTCCATCGATTGCAGTTTCGCTGTCACCAGTTGTTACTGCCTGTCCAGTTTCAAGTGTTATTTTTTCACTACCTACTTGAAGAACTGCAAGTCCTTTGTTTCCGTTGTCCCATGAAGATACGGTTTTTGCATATACGCTTACGCCGCCAATCTTTTTGGAAACACCTTCTTTCACGCTGTTGGTTACGCCGCCGATTTCTAATATTACTGCGTCGTTTGTGGTGTCAAATCCTCTTACAGTAATTGTATATTCTGTTGCTCCGACAGTTACTGTGGCCTGCTCTCCGTTTCCGACAGATACGTCGCTTGCGGATTTATAAAGGACTAATGTGTCTCCATCTGTTTCAGAGCCGACTGTGAATGGCATTCCGAAAAGAGTTATGCTTTGGCCCTTTGATGCAGTTGCATTGAACGGAACTGCTTTTGTGAAGTCTGCCTTTAATGTGTATATCGGACTGCTTGTAGATGTTGACAGCTTTATGTGCATTACAGGATCTGTTCCCGAGGCGGTCTGTCCAAATAACACATATGGATAGCTGCCCACCACTATTGACTGCGAGTAATCGTAGTTTGTTCCGTCTTCATTTGTGAATGTTGATTTTTTCAGAAGAACCGGAAGCTCATTTGCTGTTACTGTGTCTTTAGCCACGTTCATTTTGCTGTTAAGCAATAGTTGGTTGGTTGAGTCGAACAAAGCAACTCCGCCATCAACTACTGTGGTTGCTGCACCAGCGCCTGATGTAGCTGTTACGCCATGTCCGTATAGTGTTGCTCCGACGTTTATTGCACCAACAACGTCTGCCGTTGCTGCTGAAGCGCCTACAACGACTACTGTGTCACTCGGACCCATTTTCTGGAAGTCCGAAATGTCTGCTGCAAGAGCTCCGCCAAGAAGCGTTGCTCCTGTCATGACCGCACCCATTAGGGTGGATCCTATTTGTTTTATTTTTAGTTGCATTTTTTACACCTTTAGTTTTTCTTTGTTTTGAGGTTCAACATGAGCTGTTTGTTTTCAAAATTTTTGAAAACTTGAAACCATAGGGGTTTCAGATAAACAACCTCTTCGTTTTACCTCCCTTTTTTGCGAGTCATAGACCTATCGGTCCTTAACTTGCACCTTTACTATGTTTGGGGATATATATATATCTATCGTGCAACTGTTTCAGCACGAGTTTATGTCACTAAATATGGTTTATTTTTATTTAATAAGCAGTAAATATGGTTTATTATTGTTCCAAAGTCTTTTTTTTAACTTATTTTTGATAATGGAGTTAAATATTTTCTTTTTATTAAGCGGTTGAATTCAGACAATTTTGCTGCAAACTTCTTTCATTTTTAATACAGGGGTTTATAAAACTCTACTTTCTTAACAGTCTCATTTTGTAAGAAAAATTTGTTTATTAACTTTAAATACGATATTAAATATATGTCTGATAAAAAACAGAAACCAAAAAATAAAGACGTTCTTGTAATATGTATTGATCGAGATGATGATTTTGGCAGAAAAGCAGGCATAAAAGGGCCGATTGTTGGCAGGCAAGCAAATATAGACGCCGCAGTTGCGCTCGGAATAAAAGACCCTTCTGAATCAGATGTTAACGCGGTTTTTCAGGCGATAAAGGTTTATGATGATTTAAAAAGCGAAAATAAGACTGAGATTGCAACCTTAATTGGCGACGAACATGTCGGGATTGATTCGGACCGTAAGATACTTGCACAATTGGATGAGGTTTTGAAAATCTTTTCTTTCAAAGAAGCTGTTTTAATATCCGATGGCGCTGAAGATGAGCATGTTATACCAACGTTAAAATCAAAGCTCGATATAATATATACTCAAAGAGTCATTGTGAAACAGTCCGAACAGCTTGAAACTACATATTATATGATAAATGATTTCATAAAAGACACACTTTCAGACCGTAAAACTGCGCATATTTTCTTTGGAGTTCCTGCGTTTGCTCTTTTATTATATTCTATATTTGGCGCTCCCGCATGGCGGTTGATTTTCGGCGTTATCGGGGCGTATTTATTCATAAAAGGGTTTTTCCTTGAAACCTACATATACACCGCAATAAATGAAGCGAAGGCGGCATCTTTGCAAGAAAAAAGGGCGTTTTTTCTTTATATTTCCGCAATTGCTGCAGGGATTGTTGCGATTTTTATGGGGTATTCACAGGCAACTCTTATGTATTCAATTCTTGATAAGGTGCTCGTTTTTGCCAAAGAATCCTCTTTTGCATGGTTCGTATCAATATCCTTAGCCCTTTTTGGGCGTTTGTTAAGAGTTGGAAAAGAGGCATTTCCTAGATACATTACATACATAATCTTGGCTTTTTCAGGAGCTTGGATAGTATTCGAAGTCTCTCGTTTTGGCCTGGGATTAGCCACAGAATATGATGGGATCGTTACTGCGGCTATGCTCTCCGGCTCTATGGTTGTGATTTCAACAGCAGTGGAGCATTATGTTTCGTTTAAGAAAAAGCGTAAGTAAGACACTACCTATTTTTGAATAATTACGTAATAACTCAATCTGCGCATGTATTCATTATCATTATTTAGAGCCCTTAACTAATGTTCTTGGATGCTCTTGAATGTATTGACTATCCATTTCTTAATCAATAGACACTTTTCAGAGATATCTCTCACAAATAGCCGTGTTTTGAGTAGTATTTGCCGTCGTGATTAAACGTTTTCAAACCGTAACTAACATCTTCCGTAACTATGTAATAAAATACTTCAAAATCGGATTCTAAGAATTTATTATACTTTCTTTTTCACAAATAAGTTTTCATAAAAAACAAATGTCTATATTTTTTTGTCAATTATTTTAATCGATTAATCGATTAAAATTTATTTCGAATGTGTTTTTTATGCCTTCGATTGCTATCGATTAATTTCAATTAAGCCGATTAATCGATTAAGCCCATCGATTAATCGATTATTTTTCGACTTAAGACAGTTTGAAATGTTTTTGACGCAAGACAAAAACACACAAGTTGCTCAAAAATATTCTGAATGAGTTTAACTTTGAGTGGTTGATAAAAATCGTTTAGAAAACGTAACTAATTCTTTCAGATGGGGTCGTACGCCATTATTTGCCGCTTAGGACTTTGATTCGGTATTCGGATTTTATAGAATATGCTTTTCGTCCACGACCCTTTATGTTTTCAAGAATGATCGCGGAATTTGCCTTTTTTATTGAATTAATATAGCCTTTTACCGTTATGGGAGAAATATTTACCTGGGTGGCAATTTCCTCGTATGTGAGCGGTATTTCAGAGTTCAATAGTGCGTTTAAAACAAGGCTTTCTTTTGAAGAAAGTTCGGTATTTTTACGGATTTCACTATTTATAAGCTCTTTTTTTGGATCCTCTTTTTCAATCGAAAACATCTGGCGTTTTATTTCATTTATTGCATCATGATTTTGTATTGCTAGGCGCGAGATGCGCATAATTTCTTTCATTTTCTTATTTGTTTCAAGTATTTCGGCACCTATTGTCGAAAGCTGTGATTTCAAAAGCAGGATGTCCTGATTCAAGCCTTGATCTGTATTTGATGCTGCTGATTTTGAAATGGTTGTAATATTTCTTGAATTTATTTCAACATCTCTTAGAATTTCACCCATTGCATCGTATATTGTTTCTATGTTTTTATCGCCAACTCTCACTTTTTCGCTTAGATTCGCGATGCTTGCTTTCATTTCTGTGATATCCTGCTTTACGGAATCATTGTCTTGAGCATTTTTTCTTGAGAAAAAGTCCAAAAGGCCCATATCATAGATTGTAGCGTCTCTTTATTATATATCTTTCTGTTGCGGCATTTAACGATTCTCTTATTTTCTATTTAATCATGTAAATTTTAGTCGTTGTGATTGCATTTATTCAAACGTGCCACATTCTTGTTGATTTTATGGCTAAAATAGCGGTTTTTGTTTCATTTTTTAGTTTTTCACCATATTTTGTTCGCATACCCCATATTTTTCGAAAAAAGACGGCAAAAATCGCAAAATTAATTCAATTACGCTTAAAGCATGCTCTTTTTAGCCGGTTGTCAGCCATTCAACATCACAAACTCTCACAAATCTCACATTCTGCGCTGAATTTCTTTCAATTTTTTGTTTTCGCGCTCAAAATCCTATTTTTCAAAAACTCACAAATTTTTGTAAAACTTTCTAACTCTCACATTTGAGCGCAAGAGTTATAAAAAATATAGTTTCTAAAAAATATTTTATATCCTATATTTAGTAATACTTCTTTATTCGTATGTATTTTAAAAAATAGTGTTACAGATATATTTATTTGATTATTATATGATGAATAATTTATTATTGATGATGCATTTACTTTTTTCCATCGTTTCGGCCCGAGGGGTATATTCTTTTAGAAAAACATGCCAAAAATCGAGAAAATCAAGAGAATGAGGTCAAAATAGGCGTTTTTTGGCGCGGTGGCAGTCCGGATGAAATCACTAAGTCTCACATTTTGCGCGCATACAACAATTCAACATCCTTATCAGAAAACAAACATCCGGTTTCGCAAATGCACTTAAAGCCGTGCTTTTCGTATAATCCGCGCGCATCGGCATTGTTTTTCGAGACAAAAAGAAATATTTTTCGCGGCGCGACTTTGATTTTCTTGAATTCTTCCGCAACCCGCCGTATTGCAAATTTCAGCAGCTGCGAGCAGATTCCTTTATTTCGATATTCTTGGCGAACAGAAACTTCCTCGAATTCGGCAACTCCGGCGCGCGGATCTTCTTTTATCAGCCATTGCAGCATGCCGACAATCTTGTTGCCTTCTTTTGCAAGTAGTGTATGATTATGCATTATGTAGCATTCTGCCCGTTTTTCTGCTATTTTTGGCGCGCCGTAATGCTTCAGGTACTCTATTATGGCTATTTTATCATTTTGGGTTGCCGGAGATATACTAATTGCCATATTTTTAATGGTTTTCGCGGCTTAAATAGAAATTTTCGAGTACATTTCCTCATAAAGTGCGTATAACAACTATTATATGTACTTTTTATTCGTGTTCTTTAAGAAATATTCCTATTATTTTTAGTCTGTTTTCCTCATCGTCTTTTGTACCATCCACTATCTGTTTTGCGCGCAGATATTTAATTTGAGTCATTCCTGCATCAAGTATTTCTTCTATTTCTGGGTGCTCATCTTCAGGAAAATAAGGAAGTGCGGCTCTGAGCATATCCGCTTTGTTCTCAAATACGATAGGTATTTCGCCATTCATTAACTCTTCTAGAGATTCAGCATATTGTCCTAAAAGACCGTATTTTGAATTATCAAGCATTACAGGATTATAGTCGTTCATATATTTTCTGTGTTTGCAAATATTTTTAAAGAAGTTGTCAATAACTTCGAGCATAGAATGTGAGAGTTAATACTTCTTAAGAAATGCGTTATTTCGCGTTTTATGTCTTTATAAATCTGAATGTCCAACTAAAAGACAGTATATAGAGGAGTCTGCTTCTAACTTTAGAGTGATTTAGAGTGAAAGCAAGTGCCTCGTATAACTATCGTAATATGAGGTGAATACATGGCATTCGGAAACAGAGGAGGTCCTAGAGATTTTGGAGCACCAAGGGAAATGCATAAAGCAACCTGCGCTGACTGTGGTAAAGAAACAGAAGTTCCTTTCAAACCAGCAGAGGGCAGACCAGTTTATTGCAGGGACTGTTATCAAAAACATAAGAAGTTCTAGATTAGATGATATTTCTAAGTAGACTTTATTAAATTAAACGCGGATTTTTTTTGAATCCGCGGTTTTTATTTTTCTGATTTATTTATTTTAATTCTATTCCCAAAACACATCCGCTTCTTTTTCCATTTTTGCCAAGCGCGTGTAATAGTCCGGGAACTCATTCAGATGTGCAAGTGCTATCTTTCCAGTCATTATTGGATCATCGTTTGTGACATTTGTTGCAGGGCTTATAAGGCCATGTTCAAGCTCGACATCAAGACCTATGCGAAACTGCTCGACATCGAATTTGTCCCATTTCAGTCCCAATATTTCGCCGATTTTTTTCGCTTCTTCAGAAGTGAAGTGTTTTGTGGATGACATATAGATTACCAATACGATTTAAGAATGATGAAATAGAGCCTTTCGTTTCACTTAAGGCTTTTTATCCCAAAGAAGCTTGTGAATGGATAAAAATCATTTCGCTTACGCTCAAGGCTTTATGTCCCAAAACAATTGGCGAATGGACATAAATACTGGCAGCGCCGCGACCTTCCCACCCTGGGGCAGTACAAGCCGCATCGTTGGAGGTCTTAACTTCCGAGTTCGGAATGGGATCGGGTGTTTCCCCCCCGCTATGACCGCCAGCACCATTTAATTATCTCAAAGGTTTATAAAGTTATTCTTCTTCTCGCGTGTATTATCCCGAATTAATTTCCACCCCATTATAGAATACATGAAAAAGCTGAATAACGAGAAGATTCGTTGGATCATAAGGCAGAAAGACAAACGTGCCATAAAAAACGCAGATATTTCATTTTCGCAGAAAGTAACTGTG
>JAHILE010000007.1 GCA_018897155.1 Nanoarchaeota archaeon
ATAATTTGCTTTTGGTTCCGGAACCTGCTCGTTTTGCGGCGCTTCATCATCATCATTCAGATATTTCTTTATAACATACGCCGCAGCAAGAATCAATACAACCGCAGCAAGGAAGTATGCATAGTATGGCGGCGCTGCCTTATGTTCTTCTACAGCCGGCGCATCAGGCTCTTTCGGCTGTTCGGCATTTGTCTCTTCTTTTACAGGCTCCTTTGGCTGCTCAACAGCAGGAGGCGCTGCCTGAGCCGTCTGTGCTTTCTCCCCGATTATTGCAAAGTAAGAGAACGCGTTTGTGTATGCACGGTAATAATTCACAGTTGCGGTTGAATTGAGCAAATTTGTCCTTAGCTTGTTCCACCCGTTATCGTAGTGAGCAAGCCAGATTCTTGTGAAATTATTCGAGAGAATCCACGACTTATTGACTTTGAAATCAATCGTCGCATTATCAATCTGAGAATTGTTGAAATTCTTCTTTGTGATGTTGACGTACTGGTAACTGCTGTTGATGGGGGTGAGACAGTTATTGACGTAATCTTTTCAACCATAAGCGATGGGTTTGACAAATACTGCGTGAGGCTCACAACAACCTTCTCAAGCGGGTCATGCGGGGTTACTGTAATTGCCTTTGTAAGCGTTGTGCCGCCACCCCCTCCTCCGGAGGACGGAGGCGTTGTTGAGCATGCAGAGCAGTCAGCAGTTCCGCAGGCTTCGCCTGAGTCGCATTCGCCGTCGCCGATTGCATGGGTAACGTTCATATTGATAAGGAATGCCGCACTTGCAGAGCCGCTTGCAGTAATTGTCTCTGTTGCCTGCCAGTCTCCTGTTGACGCATTTGGCGGTTTCCTCAAGAGAATTTCGAGATTATACGCACTTATGGCGCAAGTAATGATTTTCGGGCCATACACCTTGTTGCGAATTCCGCGCAAAGAAAACTTCCTGTCGCAATCATTACAGTAAAATAGCTGTTCGCAGCCGAATTTGGTCTGTTGCAAGCCTTTCTTAACAACGTTTCTGCCTTTGCAGAATTTGCATTCGATGCATCCATTATTATGTGCCATTTCTTCCACACCCTAATAGCCACAGATTAATGGTGAGATTAGTAATCAATTTAAATTCATTTTTCTAATATACTGTATGGTCCGCTACTTTGACATGCACATTACAACAAATTACTCCTTTGGCACAGACAGTGTTGCTGAGATTGTTAAGATGGCCGAGCGCCTGGAGCTGGATACGATTTGCATAGCGGATGCTTCGGATACTGTCGAGAAGCTCGCGGAAATCAAAAATGAGATTTCAAACATCAGAAGCACAGTGAATGTTGTTCTTGGCGTCGAGATTCTTGCAAAAAATCCGAATGATATGGCGAACAAAGTAACCCGTTTTCGCGACATTGCGGACATAATAATAGTTTCCGGAGGCGATATTGACATAAACCGTGCGGCCTGCGAAAATCCGAAAGTCGATATCCTCGCACACCCTGAATACAAGCGCAAGGATTCCGGAATTGATCATGTGATTGCAGCAGCCGCGGCAAAAAACAAGGTCGCAATCGAGCTTAATTTCAGGAGCTTTCTGCATTCTACAGGCAGGCAGCGCGCCTATCTTCTTGCAAGCATGCAGCGAAATGCGATGCTGTGCAAAAAATTCGACGCACCGGTAATTGTAACAAGTGCAGCTGAGAATGTCTGGGGGATGCGCGCGGGAAAAGACCTCTCGACACTGGCATATCTTGCCGGCATGGATGTGGAGAATGCAATAACAACAGTTTCGACAATTCCTGAGTTTCTTATCAGGCGCGTAAAAGAAATCAAGTCGCCGGAATTCGTCATGCCTGGCGTTAAACTTGTCGGGCAATAGACATTCTTATGATGGGGAATAATCCTATTAGAAATCTTTACAATGAACTTTTCCAAAAATACGGAAAGCCAGAAGGCCAGTGGAAATTATGGTGCCGTCGGCCAAAGACAGAGTATGAAAAAGAAATTATTTTTATCGAGGCGATTCTGACCCAGCGCACGAACTGGAAAAACGTCGAGCTTGCGATGAATAATCTGCGCGCCGCAAAAATAACGCGCCTCAAAGACATTTGCAACAGTTGTGAAAATGATGTTGCGCGATTAGGCACGCTCATAAAGCCCGCTGGGTTTTATTTCCAGAAAGCCGGATATCTTCAGAACCTTGCGAAATTTGTTCTTGAGAATTACGAAACCGTTAGCCGCATGCAGAAAGAGCCGCATGCAAAACTGCGCGAAGAACTTCTTGCCTTGAAAGGCATCGGCCCTGAAACTGCCGACAGCATCCTGCTTTACGCGCTTGAAAAGCCTGTTTTTGTGATTGACGAATATACGAAAAGAATTGCGCGCGCAAAAAACCTTGGCGCGAGTTTCAAGTATCACGCGCTTCAGGAGCTTTTTGAAAGCGCGATTGAGAAAGACTGCGCGCTCTATCAGGATTTCCACGCGCTGATTGTTATTAACGGGAAGGAAAAGAACAACGGCATTTTCAAGCAGTCCCAATAGCATTGGCTTGAAATCCTTTCGCAACTTCGTTGCTCTGGGCTTTTGAACCTTCGGTTCAAAAAGCTTCGAACGATAGTGAGATGATTTGATTCAAGGCAATCAACGCGCATCTATTTGGCATTTTTTTGCTCGCGTATGGATCGCGATTCCTATTAGCGCAACTGTCATCGCAAAGCTCTCAATCATCAAAAATGTGTGATGGCCTGCCGGAATAAGCGTTACATTGCCCATAAAATAATCCATATAATCGTTCAAAAGATAAAATCCGCCGACAAAAACAATGTCCGATATTTTTGGCTTCAGGAGCCTAATCAGAAGCAGGCCTTCAAGAATCATTCCGAAATGCAGGGGAACATTCATGCTATATGTCAGCGCGTCAATTGCAAAAAAAACATCCCTGAAAAGAAAAATAACTATATCAGTCCAGACGCCGTATTTGACAAGGCCGAAAAATGCAAAAAGAATAAGCCACTGCGGCGGGGTTTTTCGTAAAAAAAGAAACGCGCAAACTGCCGCAAACAAAAGCACAGGAAGCGGCGAATCTATTGTGAAAATCCAAAGATGTGCCGGCGTGATTGACAATTGATAGGTGTAATAATAAATGCCGTAAAAAAATCCGATGAAATTTATGGCGAAAAAGGCTAAGAGCCAGCGCTTATCGCCAAGAATTCTTTCGGAAAGATCATTTATTTTCAGTCTTTCAGACTGAAAAAATAGAAATTGCCAACAAATTTTAGGCAATTTCTTTATTTTCTCAAAAATCAATCCCATTTATTTCGCCGTTATTGTTATTTTTGTCATTTTTTAGCTATGCTAAAAAAGCTTGAAAATCACATTCATTTCGCGGATATGGTGATTTTCATGATTTTGTCTCCCGCGCGCAATTGTTCGACAACATCCATTCCGCTTATTACTTTTCCGAACACTGCGTAGTTGCCGTCAAGAAATGGTGTTGCAGCAAGCGTTATGTAGAATTGGCTTGACGCGCTGTTGGGGTCGTTTGCTCTTGCCATAGCAAGCGCGCCTTTTACGTGCGTGAGGTTCTTGTTGATTTCAAGAGGAATTGTCTGGCTTGAGCCGCCGGTTCCGTCGCCTCTCGGGTCGCCGCCCTGTATTACGAAACCCGGCTCGTACCTGTGGAATTTAAGGCCGTTGTAGAATCCCGATTCAGCAAGCTTGATGAAGTTTTTTGTGGTGATTGGCGCGCCGTCTTCATAAAGTTCGGCCTTTATTGTGCCTTTATTCGTCTCGATTATAGCAAACCTGTTTTTTGATATGACTTGTCCTGTTGGCATAGAATCACTCGCTTTGGAATAGCTTGAAAAAATAACTGCCAAAACCAGCACTGCTGCAATAACTGCAATCACAGTTTTGTTCTTTTTCAGAATTTCTGTCGCGCTCATAAAACATTTGGGAACTTGAAAATATTTATAGCCATTTATACCTCATACACATATGCTCGAGTTAAATAAGTATAAAAAATCCATTTCACAGCTTAAAAATAAACGATGGGTATTATTGAGTGTATGTTTTGCAGCAATATTCATTATACTAGGACACCAGTCTATCGAATCATACTACGCACCCACATTTCCAGTAGAAATTAATGCATATAATATCTCTCAGGACAAATATCTTAGGATAAATTTGTTTTCTTGTAATTCAAATAAAATCTATCCGGTTGTAGGAGAAGATCTAAAATGTTGTGCTTATGTAGAAGATTTATATAAAAAAGATTTTAAGGAAAATATTCCAACTTACATTTATTTTGGAGATCATAATTTCGATGAAAACTATACCGAATCATTCAAACCTCTTGCACTCGGTGCAACCATAAGACGTATTTCGGAAAATAATCAGCTAGATTGTGCAAATATCAGAATAAGAAACTATGGTAGAAATACATATACGTTTGGATTGATATATCATAATGCAGAATATGATGAAAAGCGAACAATATTTACTAATGAAGTAACCTTTTTCGCATATGATATTTCTGAATATGACAACAAATTAAATCAAAAACTATCATTGTATTTCATTCTATTCTCGTTAGGTATTTTTTCAATGTTTTCTTTTGTGAAGACTTTACTAGACATTATTAGAGATAGATAATTGGGGTCGAAGAGATAATTATATCCCAAACTGGTTCTTTACCTGCTCTTCAAGTATTTCGTCAAGCGCGCCTTTTTTCTTTTTACCTTTATCCGCATACGCGCCTACAGAGCCTGTTTTTTCCTTGTATGCGCCGATTCCGCGCGGAATTCCGGAATATGCATCGATTCCCGTTGTATCAAGCCCGCCGTATATTTTCAGGCCGCTGTCTTTTGAAAACGCATAAGGATCGAAAGCCACTGATTTTTTTACTGTTTCGGGGTCGAACAGTTCGGGGTTCCATTTCGGGGCCGGTATGATTTCAAGGAATGATTCCAAAAGCGCAAGAACGCCGTTTGTCCTGAAAATCCATTCAACATTTCCGCCAAACGCAATCGAGCGTATTTTGCAGTCAAAGCTTGAAAAAATTATGTTTTTCCCAAAAACAGTCCCGTTCATTGCAACCTGCATACCGTCAACAGGAATTTCCCATATTTTGTATCCGTCCATTGTCAGGGCGTAAATCTTCTCTGCTCCGAAAAAAATCCTGTTGTCATGGATTACCGGCGGGCAATACATATCAGCCACAGCCATAAATTTCCAGATACATGCGCCTGTTTTTGCGTCAAGGCAATAGGCATATCTATCCCTTCCGCAGAAATAAATCCTGCCGTCTTTTGCAAGTGCTGTGTTATAAACCTGTTCGGCAGTCTTGAATCCCCATCTTAAATTTCCGTTAAAATCAAGAGCATAAAGCGTTTCGTCTACTGAGCCAAAATAAATCCCATTTTCATCCGAAGCTGCCTGCCCCATTAATATTGCATCGTTTGTTCTAAACTTCCAGACCAAATTGCCCTGAAGATCAAGGCAGTAAAAATAGTTGTCCATAGAGCCAAAGTAAATTCGGTTTCCCACTATTAGCGGGTCAGAGACTATTTCATCTCCTATTCCAAAGCGCCAAAGTTCCTGGTGTGTTTTTGTGTCAACTGCGTATAAATTATGATCAGAAGAGCCGAAGCAGATTACGCCATCAAGAATTTGCGGCGACGAAGCAATAAGGCCGTTTGCCTTAAACTTCCATAAATGCTTTCCTTCAAAAGAAAGGGCATATAGATAGTTGTCGTAGGATCCGAAATAAACCGCGCTTCTGTCGGAAATTGCAGTAGAGCTTATCGGACCGTTTGTTTTATAGGACCATATTTTCGTTCCGGTTTCTGCATCAATTGCATAAAAATAAGTATCCATTGCGCCTATGTAGGCGATATTGCCGATTACTAAGGGCTTTGATGCGACGCCCCCATTTTCGGAGAATTTCGACAAATCCAGCGGACGTGATAGTGCCATAATATTAGTGAGTTTCTTTATACTTATATTTCTTTGTTCTGATGCCCTTTATGAATTTTCCGCAAAATCGCCGCCGCAAACGAACTGGTGACAAGAATCAGAAACACTTCAACTGCGGCTATTGCAAAAAAATCCGGCAATTTTATCGGAAATGATGTGAATATGCCGATAAAGGTATTTGGGCTTAAATAGTAGCCCGCAATATAAATTACCACTCCGGTTAATGTTGTCTGAACTGCTTTGTCAAATTCTTTTAGCCCATCATAAAAATGGTTTAATAACCCTGCATCTCTATAACCCCACAATAACGTGACGTATCCGCTCGCAATTATGAATAAAAATGGGTAAACTGTAGTGATTGTAATTGTTTCACTCATGCCTTAACACCAATAAAATACAAAACTACGCCGACAAGTGTTAGAAGAAAGCCGAAATTTGCAACATCAATGCCATAATGCGCTCCATCAACAATCATTAATAGAATGCCGACAAATATCAATATTAGCGGGTTTTTAAACAATGTTTCTGAACTCATAATTTTAGTGTATTTTTTGTGTTTATATACTTAATTACTTGACTTTGCCGATATGTTTTGAAGGGGTTATTCGTTTCGCAGGCACCCCGCCAACAAAATCCCCTGTCTTGACGTCCGTATTCACAAGGCTCATTGCGGAAACTGCCGCGCCGTCGCCGATTCGGACTCCTGCAAGGACTGTGGAATTTGCGCCAATAAGCACATTGCTTCCGATTTTTACAGGGCCTCTTTTCAGCCCATTTACAAGAAACTCGTGCGCAAGAATTGTCGCGCGATACCCTATTATCGCATTGCCGCCGATTTCTATATCTTCGGGAAAGAATATGTCAAACTGCACGCCGAGGGCAATTGACGTGTCGCGCCCGATTTTCATCCCGGTTAAGCGGAGAAGCGCGCGCTTGGCAGCCATTGACGGTACGTATTTGCAGAATTCTATGATTATAAAATTGCGCGCCACAATAAGCGGACTCTTAAATGAAGTCCAGTATTGAAGCGAATTCTTCTCAGTCGGAAAAAATGTCAGGCGGCGCATAAGTTATCAAATCCTTTAACCCCCTAACTCTTAACTTTTGATTTTATATTCTGCATTTCGTGCACTTCCTTATCATCGCGGTTTATTGCTTTTGATATGTCTATTGCTCCCGCGGCTTCAGGCATTATTACGTGGTCAGCGCCTACTTTTTTCAAGGTATTTATCAGCTCCTCTTTTTCAGTTCTTGCATAAACCTTTATGTCCGGGTTAAATTGCTTGGCTATCAAAGTTGCAAGAATGTTTTTCTCGGTTTCTAACATAACTGCTATCAGCGCTTTTGCACGCATAAGCCCGCAGTTCATAAGTACTTCTTCTTCAAAAGGATCACCTTTTACGACAAGAAATCCCTTTTTCTTGGCATTTTCCACATCCTGCTCATGGGCATCCACGAGAATAAACGGCTTTTTTTCAAGCGCAAGAAGTTTTGCAGTATGGATTCCCACCCTTCCAGCGCCGCATATTATGTAATGATTTCGCATCTTAGTTATATCCGACATTTCTTTCATCCCCAAAAAATATTCCTTGAATTTTCCTTCGACCACTAAATCAAACGTTGTCCAGAGAACAAACCAAATTATAAACAGCCCAACTACGGCCAGCATAAATTGGAGCATTTTTCCGCTAAAACTTTCCAATTTTTCATTTTGAAATGCCAGAGTCTCCATAGTATTTACAAGACCGTCAGAAAAATTAACTCCTAAAACAAGCATATATCCTATTGACCCCGTAATGAGCACCGAAAGAATCAAAATCACAAATATTTTCAGCCTGTTCGGGATCTCATTTATGTGTTTTAGATTTAATTTATGGCCGCTCATATAGTAGTTTTAGTCGATGTTTTATAAATAGCTATTGTCGGGCTTTAATTTGAAGAAATTTCTACAGTTTGCCACGGGGTTCATACATATTCAAACATATTTTAATTCCTGCTGTGTTTCGGATGCTCATGCCCCAGTTTTATCCGATTTTTCAAGTTTTCAATATGCGCAACTTTTTCCTTTATGAATTTGTCAAAGTTCAGGCCATATTTTTCAATCAATGTTGCAGTATGCTGCCCTCCGAGGAAATGCGGCAGTATTACGTATGTCGTGCCTTTCTTATATAACTCAATCGCTTTGTCAATGTCGTGGGATACCACAATTATAATTGATTTTTTGTTATGGGCTCTTATTTTGTTTATCAAAAACATATTTGTATCAAAGTCAGGTATTGTTGATATCATCATTTTAACATGTAAAAAATCAAATTCATTCAAAAATTCCGAATCGTCGGCATCGCCATATCGGCAGTCAATTCCTTCTTTTATTAACTTGGCAATAACTTCCGGATCATGGTCAATAACTAAAAATCTATTTTTTGTTTTTTTAAGATAATTAAGTAAATCATATCCTACACGGTTATATCCGAAAATAATGATGTCGTATTTTTTAAAATCGGAATATTTGGGTTCATCTACTTTTTTGCCTTTTCTTTCAAATATGCTCAAATATTTTGAAATATGCGGGTATATCTTATTTGCATAAAGCATCATATACGTGGAACCCGCAATCGTTATTAGGCCTATGGCGGTCACAATAGCCAGAATTTCATTTGATAGGTGCCCTTGTCTGACACCCAAAGCAATAAGTATTATGGAAAATTCGCTTATTTGTGCCACAGTTAATCCCGCTAAGAAACTATTTCTTTTGGTATATCCGAGTACACCCATTAAAATCATGACGATTAGAGGATTTCCGATAAGGATGAATGCGGAAAGCAAAATTATTGGAAACTTATATTGAAGCAAATCCATGAAAACCATTTGTGACCCTAGCAGAATGAAGAATAAAACTATAAAAAAGTCTCTAAATGGCTTCATCTTTGAGCTGATCTCATAACGATATGGGGATAAAGATAATATAACACCTGCCAGCAACGCCCCTATTTCCATAGAAAAATTCAGGTACTTAAAAATCGATGCCAAAGCCAAACACCACCCCATTGAAAATAATAATAATAATTCCTGGGATTTTGCGATGGTTTTGAGTATGCTTGGCAATACGCGGACGCCGATCAAGAATAACACCGCCATCATACCGAGACCTTTAAAAATAATTTCAAAAATAAATGCGGCGATATCAAATTTGATCGCCATTGTAGAGACAATCATCAATATAACTATGGCAATTAAATCCTGCACAATTAAAAATCCAATGGATATTCTTCCGTATAATGTATTCATATCTCCTTTATCAGAAAGAATTTTCATGATTATGATTGTACTGCTAAATGTCAGGGCGATTGCAATATAGATCGATTCAATTATTGAAAAACTTAACAAAACAGATATCAAAAAACCAATTAATGATGTAAATATGACTTGACCCACGCCAGTAATCAGTGAAACTGCGCCCACTTCTTTTACAACTTTCGGGCTTAATCCAAGGCCGACGATAAATAGCAATAATGCTATGCCGATATTTGAGAATATCAGTATTGTTTCTGAGGAACTCATAATATTTAGAACATACGGTCCTACAATAATGCCCGAGATTATGTAGCCGATTATTAGCGGCTGTTTTAATAAGCTCATTACCCACGAAATTAAAACCGCTAGGCTCATGATAATTCCGAATTCTATAAATAGTTCCATTATGTATCACATTATTGGCAATTGTAAATAAATACTTATTCACGCGCTCGCCGAAATAGATGCGCAATTCCGTAGCAGAAACGCAGGGTATGTCAAGCAGCATTTTCCTAAAGCCAAGCGTAGCCATCGATTTATATTCGCCGCTTCATAATATGTATGAGGTGGTGGTTATTACGGAAGCGCCTTCTCAAAATGCCTCTGAACTTCTTGCCATACTTAAGAAAACTTATGGCGCGCAGTCGACTGCCCTAATACATCAGAATCCGTTTGAATTGCTGGTCTCGACAATACTTTCCGCGCAATGCACTGACGCGAGAATCAATAGTGTAACGCGCGAGCTTTTCAAGAAATATCAAACTGCAAATGATTATGCGAATGCAGATTTGCATGAATTTGAGCAGGATATAAAATCCACCGGTTTTTACAAGAACAAGGCGAAAAACATCATCGCAGCGGCGCAAAAAATAATTTCTGAATTTGGCGGCAAAGTGCCTGGCAAAATGGAAGAACTCGTCACGCTTCCCGGCGTGGGCAGAAAAACTGCAAATGTCATACTTTGCGAGGGCTTTGGAATTGTCCAAGGCATTGCCATTGATACGCATGTCAGGCGCATCTCTTTCCGCATTGGCCTGACTAAAAACACAGACCCCAAGAAAATTGAGTGCGACCTCATGGCGCTTTATTCGAAAAAAGAATGGCGCAATGTTTCAAATCTTTTGATTGCGCACGGAAGGCGCACCTGCTATGCTAAAAAGCCGAAGTGCGGGGAATGCGCGCTGAACAAGATTTGCCCGAACGCGTTCAAAGTTTAATGATATTCGTTGCTTCAAACATCTACTTGATACCCTTTTTTCTTCTCTCGCAAATACAGCGGATGCAGAAGCAGTATCGCGCCGGAAACAATGAGTGCATGTTTTATGTCAAAGGAAAAATACAGCATTAGTACTACTATCACTGCGCCGAGCGCGCGGCCAAAGTTCAAAAAAAATCCCCGCGAAATCATGGAATCGCCCATATTCTTTGTCAAATCTACTATGAGCGTCATTGAGAATGGTGAGAAAAGAGACAGAAGAAAGCTTACAAACCCGCGGTAGATTCCCCACGCGAGAAATGTCGACGATAGGCCGCTAAGTATTGTGAATGCTGCGATTGCTATGGTGATAGGGTATATAAATATCGCGCGCTTTTTCATCCGGTCTGACATACGGCCAAGAGCAAAAAATGCGGCAATTCCAAAGACGCCAAGATACGAATAGAATGCTCCAAATTCGAATTCTTTTGATACAAAGGTCAAGGTGACTAAAGGGACTACAACCCAATCTATGCCTTCCCAGACTCCTTGAATGAATACAATGGTTTTGAGCCCCTTTGTATTTTTGACAAACGCCTTAAAATCAGAAGGTATCATATCGGATTTTTTCAGCCATAATGAAATCACGAGCGCAGGCACAAGAAGAAGCGCCCCGATAAAAAACACAAAACCCATGCCGTATTTTTCCGCAGAAAGCCCTGCGAGCGCCGGAAGAAGAGCCCCAAAAACAGGCCATAGTATGAAGAAAAGCCCGCTGTGGCTGGCGTTTTTGCCCTCGCCGCGAAACTTGAAAAATTGGAAGTTCATTGTAACGCCATAAGAAACCATTACTATTCCTTGAATTATTGCAACTGCAAAAATCAGGGGTTTGACAAAGGCATATGCTGCAACAAAGAACAGGAGAATCTTGAAAATGAGCCCGATTTGCATACTTCTGTCTGAGCGAAAATGTTTTGCCGCAATAATAACAAGCACGGACGTTATGAACGACAGCGCGAAATAAAGCGCGACATCCATGAATGTGTATCCGATCTTTACAAAATAAAGCGATGACAATGTCCAGCCGAAAATATGTGAAACTGTAAAGAAAAAATGTATTGCGTAGAGGCGGAGAAACGAGCGGTCCATAAGCTATTTCTGGATTAAGAAGTTTTTTATAGCCTTATTCCAAGCTTAGGCATTGCTCAAATAAGTATTGCAGTGCTTGAAAAACAGTTTTGCATTTTCTATCGATTCTTTCGCAGGAGTTAGGTTTGCCTGCGGAATTGTATTGTATGTGAAGTTGCCGCGCTTCTTTTTCTCTTCTTTATAAATTTCAAGAAGCGTTTCTGCACGAATAATCATTTCTTTGTAAATCATAAGCAGTTTTACATTCAGAATGCCTGAATCGATAAATGCGGTTTTGAATGCTTCAAAGGTCTTTTTATGGATTTCCGGCGGTTTTGTGTCTATGTTTTTTGAGTGAAGCATAGCTTTTGCAGAGTAAAATATCGCATAGTATGAATGAGATACTGCGCCGCTGAAAAATGTATCTGACACATCAAGGCTTAGCGATGCAAGCAAATCCTTTCTATTCGACGCTTCAAAGAGAAGAATTGCAGAATCTATTTCTGTTCTTGCCCGCTTTAAATACATTTCAGCCTTTGAATCCATATCGCATCGCCTCGAAAAGTATTTTGTAATATGCTTCGGCCCCGCAAACTATGACGTGTTTTTTTGCAATTTCTTTGCCGTAATTATATTCTTTGTTTATGAGCATTTCATAAAATTCGGTTTGCGTAAACACGAGTCCATGTATTTCCGGAAGTATTAATTCCCCGCGCCTTAATGCGGTTTCAAAGCTCTTTTTTTCTTCGCAATCAGGTATTATTATTGCAATATCTATATCGGATGCCGGTTTCTGCGTTCCCTCAGCATAGCTTCCTCCGACAAGAAGCGCGTAAAACGGGCTTTTTATGCCGTCAGTTACCTGCTTTATGTTTTTGAGCGGGATATCTGCGCGATCTTCTTTTATTGCCGCCTCGATAAACGCAAGATAGCCGATATGCTCATCAGTTTCATAATTTAGCGAGTATAGGTTGGTGTTTCCGCGCGTTTCTTCTTTCAAAATGCCTGTTTTTGAGAATTTTTTCATTGCTTCGGGAATGTAATGATGAGATTTAGTTTTGTATGTGCGGTTTATTTCGGTGATGGTAAATGCTTTCCACGGTTCTCTTACAAATATTCTAAGCAGCTTGGATTCCTTTTTCATTAACCCATTTTTAGGGGTTACATTACCCACTTTTTTGGACATATAGCATATTTATGATTTAACGTTTATATGCTTTCTGTTTCGGCATAAGCGCGCCTTAAAGAGTTAATATACCTGATGCAGACAAATAGTAATATGCTTGAGCTTCTTGGCGCGCTGCTTCTTTCTGCATTTGCGGTAGCGCTTGCTGTGCTTGGGATTGGAGTGGTTTCTGAGAAGCACAAAAAATTTGTAGAAGAAAAAACTGATGGAGGATTTGCAAGTGGACTTAAAGCATATGGAATCTCTTCGCGCGCCCGCAATCAAAGTATCCTCGAAATAGACGATTCTGAAAAAAAGAGAATGTTGAAGCAGAAGTACGCAGGCAATCTTAATCCAAGCACGGGCGATATAAAGCTATACGTGGATGAAGAATCTAATAGACAACATGAAGAATTCCATAGAGGACACCTAATAGAAACCATCGCACCAACTAAAAAATTGCGTAAAGAATTGAATACTCAATGGCTTACAAATAAGAAAAACTTGGATGAAATAAACGAACATCTTTCGCAACTTCCCGAAAATCTAGTATCCGAAAAAATTGAATCCCCTACATCGTATGATAACGGCAATAATGGAAATTACGCCACAGCCATTATAGATGCCGCTAAAAACAAAGAAGACCCTTTAGAATAGACCTCTTGCATAATTATAAGGGCGTCAGCCCTTATATCTTTTAATTCCTGATGTTAACCGACAAACTCGTTCAAGTCAAACCCTTGGTTCATCATTGCCCTGAAATTCACCAATCCATAAACAATAGAACTCGCA
>JAHILE010000008.1 GCA_018897155.1 Nanoarchaeota archaeon
AATTAGAAACTGCTCTGGATGACGGGCGGCGCGTGTTCTTCAATAGTTTGAAATCAACAAATAACGCCGCTGTATGCAATTATAAATGCCTCGTCATTTTACCGCCAGAAGGATCTGAATAGCTAAAGGTATATATTAATAAATGGCTATAATAAGGTTATGAAAAACGCAAAATTAAAAGAAAATAATAAATGCGGCTGCTACAGCCACGGCGGAAAGCACCTGTTCATGGGCATGGTATTATTCACAATCGGCGCAGCTTTTAAATACGGCTATAGCTCCTCAGATGTTTTAATACTGGTGGGCGCATTATTCATTATAAAAGGAATCTATGTAATGGCGATGAAGAAAAAATGTGTGAGGTAATCTTTTAACCCAATGCATAAAATGATTGTTAAAAATCCGTTCGCGATGCCTTATGAACCATGAACCGCATCGCTTTCGGCTTTTTTATCCAATGAATACGGAGAATGATAAAAAATGCCAACACCAAAAGATCTTCTTGAAATCATGGCCTGCCCGAAATGCAAGGGCGATATTGAGGAAGAAAGGATGTTTATAACTTGCGCGAAATGTAAATTGGCATATCCTGTGCTTGACGGAGATATTCCCGATATGCTTATTGAGGACGCATGGCCGCTTGAAAAGGCCGAGAAAGCAAAGTTCAAGCACGAGATAAAGATGTAAGATTATCTGCTGATAAATCTTTAGTATTCTTTCTTTTAAGCCGTCTAATTGTAAAGCTTAAAAAACCACACAGCCCATTCTAGTAAAGGTCATAAAATGGCAAAAACAATCGATATTGAAGACCGGGCAAGCACAAAAAAGCTCGTGAAAAGCGAATCAGTCAAAGGAAGCCCGATTTGCGGATATGATTTCAACAAAGGCGTTGATTATGCAGATATTATCAAAAGCTTCTCAACTACCGGATACCAGGCATCTCATTTTTCAGAGGCAATAAAGCTTGTAAACAAGATGATTGATGAGAAAGCAACAATATTTCTGGGATACACGTCCAATATGGCAAGCTCAGGGCTGCGGGATATTTTTCGCTATTTAATTCAGCACAAAAAGGTCGATGTTGTCGTCACAACTGCCGGAGGCATAGAAGAAGACATCATGAAATGCTTCGGCGATTTTATCCTGGGCGATTTTCGGGCTTCTGGAAGCGCATTACATAAAAAGGGAATCAACAGAATCGGCAATATTTTTGTGCCGAATGAGCGCTATGTGGAGCTTGAGGCGTTTGTCCAGCCGATTCTTGAAGAGCTGTGGCAGGAGCAGGAAAAGACCGGCAAGCTTGCGAGCGCATCAGAAATTATATGGAAACTGGGTGAGAAAATCAATGACGAGCGAAGCATATGCTTCTGGGCGTGGAAAAACAAGATAAGGATATTCTGCCCGGCATTGACAGATGGAGCGATAGGGGCGAACATCTATATCTTCAAATCAAGGCGCCCGAAGTTTGTCCTTGACATCGCAGAAGACACGAAACTCTTAAATGACACAACAGCTGGACCTGGGAAAATAGGGGTCATAATACTTGGCGCAGGAATCATAAAGCACTCCATACTTCAGGCAAATATATTCAGGAACGGCGCGGATTATGCGGTTTATATCAATAACGCGCAGGAATTCGACGGCAGCGACGCAGGTGCAATGCCGGATGAGGCTGTCTCCTGGGGAAAACTGATATCGGATTCAAGCAGCATCAAGGTATTCGGCGATGCGACGATTTTGTTTCCGATTCTGGTTGCCGAGACGTTTGCGAAATCATGGTGATTCGCAGTTATTATGATGTGTGATTCCTGCAAAACGAAGGAAGTTAAATTAGAACAGAGGATAAAGGAGTGATAGTATGCCGCGCTTATCGAATAATTATATTAATAAAGAGTCTCTTCAACTAATGATCGATTAGTATCATTCAAATTATAAACGAATTGTTCCACGCAATGAAATTATAAATGAATTACATATTCCCGAAAATGACGTTATTAATATCCAACGATGTTTAGGCGTAGGAAAAGGAGCCAAAATAGAGTATATTGCATTGGATAAAAGCGGATGTAAGTTTACCGGAAAGGTTTCAAAAGAAAAGGCTTATAAGCATTTTGGAATTACTCCTGCGATTACAACCATTGAAATTAGTAAATAAAACTATGTTACAGCGAAAGAGCAGTTGCATAAAGCTTTAATAAATCAAAAGACTTATTCTAATGAGTCATTGCGCCAGAATCGCATAGCTCGGTAGTGCGCCGGTCTTGAAGCAGTTTCTTTTCTTTCTTTGGAAAGAAAGAATAGACAAATCTGGGTGCTGAAAAATCAAAGATTTTTCGCATCTCCAACACAAAGTGTTGAAGATAGAGGCGAAAGAAACCGCCGATTTTCAAGTTCGTAAGAACTTGAAAAGCTTGAAAATCCGAAGGATTTTTAACCGAAGGTTAAAAAGCCGAGAGCAACAGCGAACGGATTTTCATGACGTGCGCTAAAGCGCACGTCACCAGATTAAATGTTTACAAGTTAACCGGTGTCTGAAAGGACTCGCAGGTTCAAATCCTGCTTCTGGCGTAGCAGTTTTGGTTTAGTATCCTACCATATGGTATAAAAGGGCGGGTACATGAATCAAACTAATATGGAGATTAAAGAAGCGATATATGGTTATGACGGAATCATATGCAACTTGAAAGAGAGCATAGAAAAACACATAGAGATAAGCCAAAAGAATAAAGCGCTCATCTTAGAGTATCATAATAATGGTATTGCACGTGGTTTAACTAAGGCACGACAAACCATCATTCTCGAAAGTCTTAAACGGTTGGCATTATCCTTTAAATACACTTTCTAATTGATTTGAGTAACTTTAATCTATCTCAATATATTTGTTCAATTCACACCGAAAAGTATATATTTATGTTGTGCCTAAATTATAGTAGGTGTTTGGATGTCTTATGTGCGAATAAAAATCGTAAATGGA
>JAHILE010000009.1 GCA_018897155.1 Nanoarchaeota archaeon
CGCATTTCTGCCGTTTTGGCGCGGAATTTTAGATTATTCATAATCATTCACTTACGCATATTCTAGTTCCCAAATCCAGCTTATCCACCATATCCTGACGTTTCTTATATATTGGAGTATCGCTTATACCGAGATTTGTTCCAAACTCAGATGCAGTGATAGGCTTATTCAATAAATCACCCGCAAGTTTTATTGCAGCTGCTGTTGTCACGGATGGGCTTCCCTTGTAGTAATCTTGAGGGTATTTTTCTTTATATTTCAACAAAACACCTTTTGCCTCTTCAGCAAAGCAATTATCAAGTTTCAGAAATCTAACCATCGCATCAACCTTTTCAAGCGGTTCGGATTGGTCCATATGTGTTTTTCTCCTTGCAGCTACAAGCGATGACATATTAGGTTGCGGAAGGATTCTTGTTATGGCGCATGAATATTTATCACATGCCAGAAATACGGCATCTTTAGCCAGTTCTTTTCGAGTTCCAGGCACAGTCTCGCCTAATTGCCCGTAAATTAACAAAGATTCACTTAATAAAGTCTGTTTTGAGTCTTCTGATAATCCTGTGAAATCCAACCAAGATTTTATTTCTTTTTCAGCATCGTAATTTGACATAAACATAACACCCTGAAATATCACTGCCCTCCATAATGCAGTTTCCCCTTCATCTTCGCATACTGCGCGTATGAGATATATTCTTTGTTTTTGATATAATCCTCGACAAGCGGCGCGTCTTTTCGCACTGCATCAAGCCTGTCTGTGGTCCTGAAAACAAATGAATCTGAGCCTGCGCCAGAACCGTATGATGTCATAAGTATTAATTGATTCGGCTTTGCGATATCTAGGGTTGCGCAAAGACCGAGAATCGATGAACCTGAATAAGTATTTCCGATTCTTTTGACAACAAGACCCGGTGCGATTTTTTCAAATGGAATGCCGAATTTTTTCGCCATGCCTGTTGCGAATTTGCCATTAGGCATATGGAACACCACATAATCAAAATCTTCAATCTTGTAGCCTGTTCGGTCAAGCAGGCCTTGAGTTGCGGAAAAGACGTGTTTCATATACGCCGGCTCTCCTGTAAATCTGCCTCCGTGGCTCGGGTACGTCGCATGCTGGCGCCTCCAAAAGTCCGGAGTATCTGAAGAATATGAATAAGTTGCCTCCATTTCGGCAAGAATCTGCTTTTTGTCAGAACCAATAATGAAAGCCGCACCTCCTGCTGCTGCCGAATATTCCAATGCATTTCCCGGAGCTCCTTGCGCAGTATCTGCGCCTATCGCCAAGCCGTATTTAACATAACCTGCCTTGACGAGCCCTGCGCACATCTGTATCGCCGCAGTGCCTGCCTTGCATGCGAATTCAGTGCTTGCTGCAGTGTAATTATGCCCTACATTTAACGCATCGCCGACAATTGTGGCGGTTGGCTTTACTGCATAAGGATGGGATTCCGAACCCACATAAATCGCGCCTATTTCATTTGCTTTTATCTTTGCGCGCAAAAGAGCGTTTTGTGCCGCGGCTACGGAAATCGTAGCCGTATCCTCATCAATTGCCGGAACTGCTTTTTCTTCGATCATAAGGCCGTTTTTTATGTCGTCAGCATCCTTTCCCCAGACTTCGGCAATTGTCTCGACTTTTATGCGGCGTTTTGGAATGTATGCGCCATAGCCTATGATGCCGACGCCTCCTTGAAGCGTTTTTTTCGCACCGGAGTCTTTAGAAGGCTCTTTAGAAAAATCTTTGGAGGAATCCATAAATCATTCAACTTGTCAAATATTAGATGGAATATTTATAAATACCTTTGAGAGAATTCACTTAGTTCGACGATTGACGAACGCGGGTTTGATTAAAAATGAAATGAGATGAAATGACTCATCCCATACGAAGCATCAAACTAGAGCTGCAATTACCAAATCTTTATATTCTCAAAAGTTACAATAGTAACTAACATAATGCTACGATAGTAACTAAAGGAGATTGCATTGAAAGAAGAATTGCATAAAAGAAATTTTGAAGAAAGCCTTGCAGTCATAAACGACTGCATTGAAAAAGGCCTGATTTCCTAACGGCAAAGAACTATAGGATTTCATTGCTCTGCCGCAGCCGTTGACCTGCTTGAAATCATCCTGCATAAACACCATTTGATAAGCCCGGGCACGCAGCTCAAACATGATTGGTTTGGTTCAGAGAACAAAATAAAAGAAAAACTTAGCTTTGATTTTCCGCACAAAAAAGACATAATCGCGCTCATCATGGCTGTTGAGAAAAACAGAAACCTGCTGTGCTATGGAAAGCCTCAGCCTGAAAAAGAAATAGAGCAGCTCATTATCAATTTCAAAAAACTTGTCAAAATAGCTGAAGAAGAAGGTGTTCTACCATGAAAGAAAACTTAGTAATATCCTATGCAGCTGATTTCGTTTCATTTGTTTTATCGCGGCCAAAAACATTCAAAAAAATCGATGAAATCGTGCTTTTCGGGTCTGTTGCGCGCAAAGAAGCGGGCGAAAATAGCGATGTTGATATTTTCATAAACACGCCAGAAGAAAAAACAGTAGAGCTTGAAATTGAGATTGCAAAAAAAGAGTTTTACGAAAGCGTAAAGTTCAAAAAATACTGGAAACTTCTTGGAGTAGAAAACGACATCCGCTGCGTTGTTGGCAAACTGGAAGAATGGAATGACTTAAAAGGAAGCATACTTTCGGACGGCATAGTACTTTATGGAAAATACAAAGAATCCGCCGAACCGGCAAAACTGTTTGCGATATTTGACTGGCGCGCCATAAAGCCGGAAACAAAACGTGCGCTTTTCAACAAAAGGATGTTTGGCTATAAGCAAAAAGGAAAAAGTTACGCAGGCATGCTGCAAAAATCCGGCGGCCAAAAGCTTGACAATTCCGTGCTTGTGCCTGTTGAAAATTCAAAAGATATGTTGAAGCTGTTCAGGGATATGAACATCTCAGTCAAAATCAGGAATGTAAATGAGTATTGAGCGGGATTGGTTTTGTTATACGCAAACGCCATCACTCACCATTAAACTTTTTTCTTTTTCCAGAAAAACCCGACTTTGGCTTCAAGCTTTTCAATTTTACCCTCATGAGATAATTCGAGAAGAACGCGATATATCATATGCCAATTAATGCTTTGACCTGTAAGCGCTTCTATTTCCTTAACGACTTCATTAGTGCTCTTGATTTTCTTATCGGATAGAATGCTAAAAACAATTTTATCATACTTGCTCATGCAATGGTTTTATCCAAGGTGTTATAACTAAGAATATCCAAAACGTTGTAACAAATCTTTATATACTTTGTGCTCAAATGAATTGTAAGTTGGTTTTATGGGTTTGTTAAAAAAAATAGGAATTGGACTTCTTGCACTCATAGTGCTTGGGATGATTTTTGGAGGAAACTCCAATAAGCCGGGCGCACCAACTTCAACGGATAATTCTAAATCATCAACACAAGCAACGCCAGTGCAGAAAACGTTAATGAGTAATTCTTTTGAGAGTGATTATGAAGATATTTACTGTGATGAAGACGCTACCGCGTTGCAAAAAAAGACACTATTTGAAGAAAAATTTAAAGGTCAATATGTGAATTGGACTGGAGAAGTATCGCGTGTTGCAGAATCTTATGGTAATTATGTGCTGAATGTAAAACATTGTCCGGATACTTTTACTTCCGACATACGCATCACTATGAAAAAAGACCAGAAAGATAAACTCCTGAAATTAACGGAAGGTGATGAAGTCACATATATTGCAAAATTAACCGATTTTGGCGAAATAATGGGACTCTCCGCTAACGATGGTGAGATAGTCAGCATTCAGTAAAAACGGTTGGTTTATATGGCAAGGACAGCTGAACTTATTTTAGGATTACTTGGAGGAATAATAGGCTTAGTAGCCTCAGCAGCAGCACTATTCTTTGGTGGATTAGGTGGCGCCCTTGGTGCCGAAGGCGCTTCTCAAATTGTCGGTCTTGGATGATTAGCTGTTTTAGCATCGATTGTAGGAATTATTGGCGCAGCTCTCGTAAAAAGCAAAACAAAACTTGGAGGACGGCTAATGCTAATAAGTGCTATTGTTGGGTTGATGGCGATAAGCGCATTTTATATTAGTTCAACCATTTTACTCGGAATTGCTGGTCTTTTGGCATTATTGAGAAAGAATGATTAAGGCATTTAACAAAAATAATCGTTGAAAGTCATCCAACAAATATAATTCTATGGCAACGAAATTTCGTTGAACTTACGCATTTATAAATCTTTAATTCCAATATATTTCGTTGAAGAAAAGGATAATAGGGATACCCACATAACACATAACAAATATTTGTAATATATAAGATTGTACGCATAATAAAAACTGTTGTTATTGACGCTTGTTCTCTATTATTTTAATTAACATTTATTTAAAAACAACATTAACAACATGAGTTGTTTTTTGATAAATTATACCCTAATTATTGATTAATATTTGAAATGGTGAAACGCATGATGCAAACACAAACACAATTAGACACGCAGCCTGAGGCAACTACTGAAGGCGCGCAAAAAGATGTAAAAGAACAAAAAATCGTTCTTCCGGGCGATTTTCTTGTTGAAAGCAAGGAGATACTTCCAGGATACGGAACATATCGCGTCGGTGATAAAATATATGCAAAGCTCGTTGGAATACAAATGCACGGGCCAAGAGTGGTTTATGTAGTCCCTCTTGCAGGATCTTATGTTCCTAAGCCGGGTGATTATGTGGTGGGTGAAATAAAAGAAGCTGCATTCTCATTCTGGAATATCGACATAAACTCCCCATACAGCGCGGCAATGTCATCGATGGACACAAATGATTTCATACCTAAAGCAGCTGACCTCTCGAGATACTTCAATGTCGGCGACCTGATTTTCTGCCTTGTCTCAGGCGTGACACAAAGCAAATACACAAATGTCTCAATGAGGGACCCGAAAGCAAGAAAGCTTGTTGGCGGCGTGGTTATCGAGATGACTTCAAGCAAAATTCCAAGGCTCATCGGAAAAGAAGGCTCGATGATAAATCTCATAAAGGACAAGACAAAATGCTTTCTTACAGCAGGCCAAAATGGCAGAGTCTGGATAAAAGGAGAACATGAAGACATCGCTGTTGAAGCAGTGCAGATGATTGAGAAATTTGCGCACACGCAAGGGCTGACAGACAGGATGAATACTTTTTTGATTGACGCGCTTGCCAAAAAAGGTGTTCATGTTTTGGCTCAGGCACTTGTGAAAGCGCCGGAAAACAAGATTGCGGAAAACGCGGAAGGAGAGGTAATTGAATAAACGGTGGTCATTATGAAAAATAAAGAAACAACATTCAATCCAAGCGATCCCAGGCCTGACGGAAGGCGAAACGATGAAATGCGGCCGCTGAAAATCGAAGTCGGAATAATTGAGCGGGCAAATGGCTCTGCTTATGTCGAATTCGGAAATACGCATGCAATAGCAGCAGTTTATGGACCGAGCACAGTGCATCCAAGGCACCTTGAAGACACGCAAAAGGCGGTCATAATGTGCAAGTACAATATGATCCCATTCTCAGTAGCTGATAGAAAGAGGCCGGGATACGACAGACGCTCGATTGAAATTTCAAAAGTCATAAAAGAAGCGCTGGAACCGGCAATTTTTGTGGAAGAGCTCCCAAAAACAATGATTAATATAGAAATGGAAATAATTCAGGCAGATGCAGGAACAAGAGTTACTGCACTTACAGCAGCGTCTGTCGCACTCGCAGATGCAGGAATTCCGATGAGGGATCTTGTTTCAGCTATCGCAGTAGGGAGGGCAAACGGCAAGATTGTTGTAGACCTCACAAAAGAAGAGGAAGACGCATCAGATGCAGTTGACATGCCTCTTGCAATAATGCAGAACTCTGGCAAAATCTCTCTTTTGCAGATGGATGGTGACATAACTCCTGCAGAAATTTCAGAGGCTCTTGAACTTGGAAAAAAGGTCTGCGCAGAAATCTGCCAAAAGCAGAAAGAAGCCCTGAAAAAGAAATACGATGTAAACGAATAATTGGGGAGGTTTTAACCCAAAACATATTGTGAATGGTTAAAAATCTTGAAATTGATTTGTATAACGAGCCAATTTCAAGCTTTTCAAACCAAAGATAATAAAAATGGTTAATGGAGATGTTTGAAAATGATAACAAAAATTACAAGCAATTATGTAATTAATCTGATAAAAAATGGAAAGCGATTTGACAAGCGAAAGCTTGACGAGATGCGCGACTTAAAAATCGAATACGATATTTCAAGAAACGCCGAAGGCTCAGCAAAAGTAACGCTCGGAAAGACAGTAATCATAGCAGGCGTTAAGCTCGGGCTATCGACACCATATCCGGATTCACCTGATAAAGGAGTTCTTACGACATCTGCGGAATTCCTCACAATTGCAGCGCCCGAATTCGAACCGGGGCTTCCTGGCGAAGAAGCTGTTGAACTCGCGCGAGTCGTTGACAGAGGCATCCGTGAAGGCCATGCAATTGATCTTGGCAAGCTCTGCATAAAGGAAAAAGTAAAGGTCTGGATGGTCTTCCTTGATATAATGGTAATAAACCATGATGGAAATCTAATAGATGCTGCAGGCATTGCGGCTCTTGCTGCGCTGACGCATGCAAAAATGCCGAACCTCATTGTTGATGGCGAAGAATACACTACAAACAGGGATAATATGACCGAGCCAGTTCCTTTGCAGGATCTTCCGATACCGGTCACAATCCGAAAAAACGGAGGCGCGCACATTGTTGACACAACAGCTATTGAAGAAAACGCAATTCATGGAAGGATTACAGTCACCACAAAAGCCAATGGCAACATATGCGCAATGCAGCAGGGCGGAGCAAACGCTTTCACAATTGAAGAAATCAATAGCATTGTCGCGATGTCGCAGAAAATTGGAGAGGAGATTAGGAAAGAGCATTTTCATCCATCAAAACATAAATTGGGATGAAAAGCCTAGAGCGAACGAAGTGAAGCGAAAGGATTTTGGGCATGTGAAGCATCATAAGGGCTGAAATTATTTCCTTAGTTATTGAGAATTTTGAATCATCTGTAAAGTTTATTAGATTGGAAAGCAGCTTATAGTAATTATTGAGTGGTGAAGAGAACATAGGTTTATAAATCTTAACGCGCCATCAAATAATATGCCTGAAAATTCCGGATATCTATATGTTCTAGAAGAATGCCTAAAACGCAAAGTTCCAAAAGGAGAGTATATTGATTCTTGCGATATCCTATTTAATACTGCTCGGGCAAATACATTCGAAATCGGTAATCTAGATACACCACGTCAAGTCCGTTCAGTATTAGCTGCGTTTATGGAACATTACCATTATTTTGTTAAGAGTGTAACGATAACATCCAATCCCGAAAAAAAAGGAGCTACTGTTATTTTAGAAGTTCCTGAAGACAAACAATATGAATTCGTTAAAGTATTGGATGCAATATATTCTGGAGTTAAAAACGAAGTTAAGGAAGCTGAAGCAGTTCTTGAGAACGCAAAAAAGAATCTTTAAATTTTTTTTCACGCAGCATCCTTCACTTCAATCCCGTTCTTTATCGCTTCGCTGACTATGGATATCTTTTTTGCGCGCTCTTTAAACTCCTCAGGAGTAAAGCAAAGAAAATCTGCAGGATAATTCAAATTCCAGTAGTCGTACATTCTCGCACCCCGCTCGATAAAGTCCAGCTTTCTGAATTTCGGGCTCACAATAATCAAATCTATATCGCTCCACTTATGCGGCTTTTTTGAACCATTCGCCAATTTCTTTGGGTTCAAATCCTTTCGCAACTTTGTTGCTATAGGCTTTTTCAGCTTTGCTGAAAAAAGCTTCGAGCGCGAGCGAGATGATCCTGCGGCGCGGCTGCCTTGCGCTCCATTCTGGATTTTTTCGGCAAAACCATGAGCGAAGAGGAAATACTGCTTTCTGCCGGAGGGTTTTACAACAGCGAAGGATATTATGGCATGCTTTCGATTCGCGCGGCAGTCATACTTCATAAAATGGGATTTGAAACCCACATACGCACATACAACACAGAAATTCTTAAGCCGGAATGGTCAACTATCGGCAACATTGCATTGATTAAACGCCTTGAAGCGTTGAATAAAAAGCTTGTAAAGGAAAAAAGAAAGGCAAACGTAACTGTAGTTGACTCCATGCTTTATCTTCTAAAGAACGGGCAGGACTTGAAAATCAAGTTTCCTGAAACAAAAGACATAATACAATTTCTTGAAAGGAAAATTCCTGTCTTGATTTCGGTATGGGCAAAAACAATTTATGGAAATTCAGACACCCTTGCAACTGGCGGCCATTATCTTGTTGTAATTGGATACGACGGCAAAAATTTCATAGTGCTGGATCCGTATAACGGGAAAGAGCGCAAAATTGACGAATCACTCCTGCTTCTTGCGTGGTGCAACAATGCGCTTAATTCAACGGATTTTCTTCTTGCAATAAAGCCAAAAAAGAGGGCGCGGCGTTGATTACTGATAATTATAACAGTAATTCAGTAGCTTTTTGCCATAAAACAAAACCTTATATAGAACCTTTTACAATATAGAAACTATGCGCGTCATCTCAGTAGCTTCTGGAAAGGGCGGTGTCGGAAAAACAACAGCGGTTGCGAATATTGGAATAATCCTTGCGTCAAAATACAAGAAGAACGTAATCCTGGTGGATTGCAATATCACAACGCCGCACCTCGCACTCTACATGGGAATAGACCATCATCCGGTTACTTTGAATCATGTTCTTAAAGGAAAAGCCCGCGTTTCAGACGCAGTATATCCGCACCACAGCGGCGCGAAAATCATACCGTCATCACTCTCATTAAAAGATCTTGATGGCGTTGATGTAGCGAACATGAAACAGGTAATAAATAAGATAAAAAAAGCATATCCTGAAACCGATTTTCTGATAATTGACTGCGCGCCCGGGCTTGGCAGGGAAGCAATGGCAGGAATACGATCAAGCGAAGAGATACTTTACATCACAACACCTTATTTTCCAATAGTTGTTGATATGGTCAAATGCAACCAAGTTGCAAGCGAATTAGGCCTTAAAAAAATCGGTGCTGTAGTAAACATGAAAAAGAATAACAAGCACGAACTTTCAGATATGGAAATTGAACACATCTCAGAAATATCCATTATCGGATCTGTGCCGCATCATCACGATGTTCTAAAGAGCCTTCATAAGAGAATTCCTGTTTCAATCCATTCACCTCGTTCTATCGCCAGCCTTGAATTTGACCGAATAGCTGCAAAAATCGCCGGAGAAAAAGTTCCTACCGGAGGCTTTTTAGGGCTGGTGCTGAGGATATTCGAACAGAATTAATTAAAAATGA
Source organism: Nanoarchaeota archaeon (assembly GCA_018897155.1). Lineage (NCBI taxonomy): Archaea > Nanobdellati > Nanobdellota > Nanobdellota archaeon. The sequence continues at coordinate 9,376 of JAHILE010000009.1, forward strand.
GGATGCGTGAAATGACTGATGAAACTGCTCCACAACCAACTCCTTCACCAAACGACAAAGAAAAGGAAATCCAGCAGCTAATAACTGAAAAAAAGGCGCTTGAGGAAAAAAACAAGCGTCTTGCATCAATTCTTGAAATTACTGCAAAAAATGTTTCTAAGCTCAAAGCACAGGAAGGTGCCGAGAACAAAACGGGTGCGAACCTAACAAATGATGTGATATCTCAAGTAGCTTCGATAAAAAAAGAGATAGGCACTCTTGAGCGCAAAATAGAAAAATCGAAAGCAGCGCAGAGTTCGGAGCAGCTTAATGCAGTTATCGAAGAAATTAAAACGCGGTTTGAAAAAGTTGATGAACGATTGAACATTCTTGATAAGGTAATTACGCTTGAGAAAAAACTTGGAGAAATTGAAGACTCAATAACGCTCCGCAAAAAAAGCAGCTCCAATCTTTTTGGAGGCCTTGGAACAATAGGCGGCGCAAGCCCTGAAACCGAAAACATTGAAGAGATTGAAAACGCAACAGACGATTTTGGCAAACTTGATGAAATAAATCTGAAGATTGATGCAATCATGAAAAAACTGGAAAATCTGCCGGCCGGGGAAAAGCGTTCGCTTTCAGACAGCCTGAAAAAAATGATTTCTTTAGGAGGAACTTCTGAAAAAAAGAAGCAGGATATTCTTGAAGTAAAGCAAAAAATGAGTGAAGACGACAATCCGGATACCGGCGATGTTTCAGGAATATCTTTTCGAAAAATAGATAATTTACATGACTCTGAAGAAGAGAATAATGAGGTTTCATTCAAGTCCAACATCAAAGGAATAGAATCTTTGGAAGGTATGAAGCTCAAGGTTCATACCCCGGAACATTTTTCAGACTTCAAAAAAATACCTGAAGATATACGAAGCGGGCACGTAGTTCTTTTGAATGTGAAACCGCTTAAAGAAGAAAACATTAGCGAGCTAAGGCATTTTGTCGAAAAAATAAAAAGGATTTCCGACGGGATAAGCTCAAAAATAATGGGCATCGGAGAGCACCATATAATAATACTTCCAAAAAAAATAGGCGTGCATCACGATTCTGATAACGCGCAGTAGCTGTGTTTTCCTTAAGAATATTTTTACTGGTAGTTATAGCAGTAATTTCAGAAAAATTCGTTTTTTGATGCATCTTCAGGCATGTTTACGGGCCTTTCATGCAGTTTCTGGACGTCAGAATGGAGAAGGACTATTTCGCGCATAAAAACATCGGCATTGTATTTCCTAAGGAACTTCATAACTTCTTCAGAATCATCCAAACAGACAATTATCAACCCCCTTAAAAGGTTGATGTGCCTGAATTTTGATATGAATCCGGACCGTTCATAACAATACTTACCTTTATTCGACTTATCAGTATAACCGTAAAATTCGCGGCAAAAACGGTTTATTGACGAATGCGAATTAGTATGCGATATCTTGAAAGCAATAAGCGCTCCTGTGTGCGTTTCTATCACCTCGGAAAATTTCCCGAAAAAAGATACTAATACTTATGTTCAGTAACGTATATATACTTTCAGCATATTTCTGCGGCATTATGTTAAAAATACGATATGCTTCGAACTTAAATGCCCGAAACAGTAAAAATATGCGGCTAATTTTCGTGTGACCGAAACCTTAATTAACCCCTTTGACACATATATAATATCATTATATCTATGTGCATTTTGCAAATAACAAAGAATACCAAAACTGCATAAAAATCAATAGCCATCGGTAGGGGAGATTCCTTAGATATTCTATAAAACTGGGGAGTTTTAGATGGGGAGGGACTTAAAAGGAAGTAGCATGAAGAGCAGATATTCTGCTCCGACGGGCTTTGCCGCTCTACTTCGAAAAATCAAGAGTTCTGCATTCGGAATAAAGAAATCTTTCGTAAACTTCAAATCGCAGGCAAGCGCAGTTTCTATCATTCTTGCCGCGGCATTTATCGTGGTGCAGTCCCTCATTCTGGCAGTAAATATCACAAATATGACATACGGCAACAGCTCATTAATTACAGGCAATTTCCTTGCAGGATTAGTAAACGAAACAAACATGACCTATGAAAATGGCTCTTCAATCATAAGCATTCTTGAAGAAAATGCAACGAATACTGAAATAATTATCAGTAATGCTTCTCAGTCCAATTCCTCTTTTAATGTTGTTAACGAATCGCAGGATAATCTTCTGCAAAACTACTCTGCGCCCGGAATCTCCCCTCCGGGTGCAGAGCAGGCTAATTCTACAGAACCTGCGGCAAATGAGGGTCTGAATGAAACAATAGAAAATATCTCGCAGCAAAATCAAAGCGTTGCTTATGGAATACAAAAGAACAACCAAAATGAAACTAATGAAAACAAATCTATTGAAAACAAAACGTTCAGTAAACTGTCCGCAACTGAAGAAAGCAGCCACGAACCCGCAGAAGTAGGAAAACCCGTAAAATGGCATAAAACAATCCAAATACAAAACAACAGGAACATAAACTCAATAAATCAGGAGATTGAACTGAGCATACCTGCATCTGCAGAAAATATTCAAGTATTCGAAAATAACAAATTAAAGGCATCGGGCAGAAAATGGATTGAGCCGCTCATAAAAGCAAAGGAAACAAAGGAATACTATATTGAGTATGAAACGCCTGCGCCGGAGATGAATATAAAAGGCCTTTCTGAAAAAGAGCGCCCGCAAGACACAAACCGATATGATGTTATAAACATCTACCATGATGACGAGAACGGCACCATGCATTACTACAACGTAACTGTCAAGATACCCTATGATGAAAAATATGATGTTCTCTGGAAGAACGGCTTCATGGACATTGTATGGCTGAACGGCACTGAAAAGTTCTTCAGTGAACCGACATCGGTTATGAAAGATCCCGCGCATAACGTCCATTTCATAGACTCAAACGGAAACGGCATTAACGATACGCTCGTATTTACTGTTCCCGAACTTTCTGCGGCAGATTACGGCCTGCCGGGATATAGCTGCGAGGAATATGACCAGACTGTAGGGTACACAGCAATCAGATCAGAGACAAAAAATTATAACTGGACGCCTAATTACAACTGCCTTGGAAGCGGCCTTAACTGCCAGATGGTGAATTTCACCATAAATCGAAGGTATGCTGACGTTGGAAATGCTGTAGCGGCATATGTCCAGCTGGTCCATCCAAACACCACTTCGTATTATGTTAGCTATGCTGCTGATATAGATTCTGTGGGATGCACGCCTCCTTATAATGCAACCACTGAATTAATTGACTGGAATTGGACATGTAGGGACTCATGTGGTGGAGTAGTCTCGCCTCTTGGGACGTGCAACATGTCGAAAATGGGATTTAATGCAAGCAGTTACACCGTCCGCCTTGTTGCAGGTAACTTCGTTCTTGTAGATGTACTTCAGATAAAGCACACATGGTGCTGGCAGGAGGCAAAACCTCAACTAAGCAATCCGCTTTTGAAGTCTGAAAGCGCCGCTTCCTGGGGCGCTACAACAACAGGCGGATGGGGAGAAAGATTCTATTTCAACATAAGCGTAGTAGATCCGCAGGGTGACAATGTAAACCTGACGCTAAAATGGAATCATAGCGCAAATCCTGCGAATAATTTTGAGTATCTGAACAACACATTATGTACATCATGCACTCCTGAAAGAAATGCAACTCTGAATTACAAAGGTTTTGCCTGTACCAATGCAGACACAAGCGTATTAGACACAGATGTCTTTTTTAGGATTAATGCGTCGGACAATTCAACAACAACCGAGAACAACAGCTGGGGACCGGACTTAAACTATTATTTCACAATAGATAAAGATGACATAAACTCAAACAATATAACGCCTGCATGGAACATGACTGTAAACAGAAGCCAGGCATACAACTTCACAATACAACTTATAGATAGTGACCGGGCGGTAAGCCCCACAAGCAGCGAGATACAAAGCACTGAAACGCCGATATACATCTCAAAATTCGGAAGCAACGAAACATTCGAAACATATTATGTCGCCATCAACTCGTCAGGCTACCTAAACAAAGAGATGAAAAACATATCAACCAGCTGGTGCCAGGACTTCTTTTACGTTGGACAAAATTACTGGAAAGGCGGTGTAAGCAGCGCAGCCTGCTTCAAGAACAACCTAACCCAGCCTTCGCCGTCAAACGCGATTCCATTCATGCTCTACGGAAGCTTTAAGAATACGCTTATATTCCCCGACGGTTCAGCCAATTTTTCGCGTGGAACTGATACAATAACATTCAACGGAAGCGTTTATGACGACTGCGGAGCAGAAGTCACAAGCGGAGTTTCGGTCACCTTCAAAATGAAACAAGGGGTAACAGAATATACCTGTTCCGCAAGTTATGTAGGAAGTGTCTGGAAATGCTCAATATCGCCGGACTATAGTTACACAACAGGGTATTACAACGTGACTATGATGTCAAACAAAACATACTATTACAACGGCTCTGCAAACCGGACAAATGCATTTTATCTAAAATCAATACCCTTGCTTGAGAATACTGCAGTAACTCCTTCAGCAGACGGATGGGGCTCTGAGCGAAATTTCTCAGTAAATGTTACGGATAATACAGGAGACACTGTAACCGTTTACCTATGGGAAGAAGTGCCTGCAAGCTCCGGAAACTGGATTCAAATAGGCAATTCTCAGCAGTGCAACAGCCCTTGTTCTGGAAATATTTTATGGTGGACTAAAAATTATACTTGCACGAATTTTGTGGATTATCCATCGAGAAACTTCAAATTTAATGCCACTGACACTCCGGAAGGAAACGTCCAACAAACGTCATCAACTCCATTCACTCTGCAAAAAGACAATATAAGAATAGATTATGTCTCAGGGAATGAAACAACTGCAACGCTTTCAATACCTACAAATTTTAGTTTAAGGGCATTTGACATAACCCGCAACAACTACAACATATCTGAAGCACTCTATATGAAATTTAATGTCACAAAGGCAGGGCAGAGCAGCCCATACTACACTTTGACGCCAGCCTCTTTAAGCAATACAACAGGACATGCAAATTATTCATTTTTACCTGACGGTTCTTTCAGTATCGGAAAGCAGAATTGGACGGGATTCATTGACACGGTTTCCAGTGGCTGTTATAATTACAATGAATCTCAAGCATATAATGTAACTACAACAGGAACAAACATCCCGCAGATATGGGGCGAATTTGTGGATGTTGTTGTCGGAGGATGGGGAGATACAAGAAGATTCAATGTAACTGTAAATGACTCTGCAAGCAATGCAACCGTGCGTTTGTGGAAGTCCACATCAACAGGAGGGCCTTGGACTCAGGTGAACTGGTCGTATTACAACAGTTCGGGATCGGCTGAGAATATCAGCTTTGTGCAGAACTTCCCATGCACTGCTCCG